>CAZQGW010000001.1:0-28009 GCA_964593165.1 uncultured Saccharimonas sp. (SeqCode)
TCCTCCGCTACACGTAGGCCGCCGAGTTCGCGCGCGAAGGCACTTACGGCTTGTCGCCCGAGGGGCTTGATTGCGCTTTGCGGCATTACGATTTCCTGCTTTGCGTCTACTATTATAGTTTCACCCCTAATGGCTTCAGGCGGCAGATCCTCTAGTCTTCGTCTGTCGCCGAGATTTCTGGACATCTGCAACATCCAATAGTTGCATTCTAGATATTCAACTCCGGCAATGCCGGAGTTGATTGTGATAGGGCTACTACCAACAGTAGGTCGCGACGCGAGGTATCTATGCGGTTCTCCGTCTTCACAGTCTAGGCCGATAAGTTCGTACGTCTTATCTGCCCAGAACTTTGCCCTATCGATAATTACTGAGTTTTTCCCACCATTAAACCTATCTAGCGCCTCATCGAATTTACCGTCTAATATCTCACCAAGCTCGCTCATAGGGTGTATTGTAAATGAAAAACGCCATCGAAGAAGTTAGAAAACAGACACACCCTAACAAATGCTAATGTTAGATTATTTAAGAATGAAACGGCAATTTAGATTTGTTCTAGCAATTAGCATACTGGCTCTTTCGTGGCCTTTTTGGATAGTTCGGTAGTAAACGAAGCACTACCGGCGATTGTCCGCGAACTAGCCATTTTGAATTTATTTAAGATACCTAGAAGTTGTATAATTAGTTTATATAGTCAAAGGAGGTGTTAACAATGTTAAAAGAATTCAAACAGTTTATTATGAAAGGCAATGTTGTTGATTTGGCGGTTGGAGTTGTTATTGGCGTTGCCTTCGGCGCGGTTGTTACTGGACTAGTTAAGGATCTGATAACTCCCCTAATAAGCGCTATCGGTGGACAACCGGATTTCTCAGGCTTATCGTTCACCATAAATAATAGCGAGTTCTTGTATGGCGATTTTATTAACGCCGTAATCTCATTCCTTATTATTTCAGCTGTAATATTTTTCTTCGTTGTAAAACCAATAAATAAACTGCAAGAGCTTGCCGCTAAGAGTAAAACCCCGGAAGACCCAACGGAAAAGAAATGTCCTGAATGTTTGAGCGACATACCAAAAGCGGCTAAGCGATGTAAGTACTGTACCGCAAAGGTATAAAACCAGATCGGTTTATAGCCAAAAAGCACCTAGGAATAATAACTGTTAACAATGCCCTTCGCTAATACCTCGTCCGAGCTTATTACGCGATTCCCCAAAGCCTCGTAGTTTAGTACCGTAGGTAGCTCTGTACAGCCCAAAATAATAACCTCTGCGCCCGCATCAAACATGCTATTCAACACAGACACGTAAGCAGCTTTGATCTCTTCAATTGATTTTCCGCCGATAATGCAACGAATCACTTCGTCACAGATACTCATCTGCTCATTACTCGGTGTAATTAATTCAATATTATGTTTTTGTAACTCTACGTCATATAAACCAGATTCGATCAAAACAGGCGTACCCAGCAGCGCTACCTTCTTGCAACCGCGATTCTTACATTCCATAGAAACAAGTTCGACCATGGATAAAAACGGTTTCTGAACTTGGCTTTTTATGTCGTCTAGCAATATATGCACTGTATTGCTACCAATACATAAAACATCGCACCCTGAGCCAACCAGACCATTAGCCGCATCGATTAACATTTCTTTGGCTCTTGGTATGTCTGATTTGTTGGAAATAAAATCAGGTACTGGGACTGATGCAATAATCACATACGGATAGTCGTCGTTATTAACAGCTCCATGGGATTGAATGGCTTGTTTTATAATACTCTGATAGATAAAAGCTGTAGCCTGCGGACCAACACCGCCCAATATTCCTATTTTTTTCATAAACTAATCATAACAAAACAAAAACACTTCCACAAAGAAGTGTTTAAACATACAGGTTGCTGTAGGGCCATCGTAGGAGTTATTGCAACTCAACTTGGGCTAGCTAATGAAGCTTCTGGTCTCGATTTATCATCTCGATAAACGCGTCTATTTTTTCATAAGTAACCAACTGCCTTTATGAGTTTGCGCTAATCACTACTAAGAATAGTTCTAGATAAAATAACGATAATGCAACAATCTGAACACGATAATAATATTTGGTCTTAATTATAAAGGATAAGGGTAGCGCCAAAATAAAACATAAGGCGATTGTCTTAGTGACAGTACTAATTATTGGCGGCTGAGGTATTAATAGCACCGCCAGCACGCCCGTAATTACCATAAAGTAACCCATAATTGATGAGGAGATGTCGTGATATTTTTCAATTTTTCCCTTTGCGGGTATAGCCGCCTGGATTATTCCACTGATATAACCGATGGAAGATGTCGCAATCAGTAACATCCCATAGCGCGTGCCATTGAAAAAAATAAGTGCAAATATATAAAAGCTTGTTGTCGCAATAATATTACACGCGATGTAGAACCCGTGGATCAGTGGGGTTTTTGCGGCATAGTGACTAATCGTTGATTTGCGTTCATGACGCTGTGTGTACAAAAGCGGAGCAATCATCAGAATAGTAGCCATTAATGAGATGGTAAGTAGTGCCAATGGGGTCATGTAGCTCATCATATCAAAAAAACATAGAGATTGTCTCTGCTTTCAAATTGAGCTTGCAAATGAGTTTCTAGGAAACTAGACGCATACTTGCGGGTCTCACCCCCGAAATTATATAGGAATGTTGTAGTTCCAAGCTTCAGCTAGTCGTTTCCAAATGAATAAGTACTACCGTAGATAGGACTTATGCATTTGGAGGGCCATGTGCGTTACAATTGCAACTATTTTAAGCAAGAACCGCACTAACGCCACTAACCGTGGTGTATAAAAATGCATCTACCCCAAACTCTTTCGCCTTATCAACCCACCCTTGATTGTCATCAAAATAAGCAACATCATAAGGTTTTAAGTCTGGTAATAAAACACCTAGTTTGGATAAGGTTGTTTCCCAAAAATGATTTTCACTTTTCCTAGAACCAATGTCACAAGAACAAAACATACCGTCAATTTTGTCTTTAAATATCACATCACGCAAATATGCTGCTCTATACTTCTCTTGCTGTGTAGCTAAGAAAACCAAGGCTCCGTTTTTTCTTAGTCTTTTCATAACTTTAAATAAATCTTCGTTAGGATAATTCTCTCCTTCAAACCACATCTGCAAAAGCTCATCAGGTTCTCCGTGCCATTGCCACTTGTCGTTGTGTAGCCTCAGGGCTTCTTTCAGGTCAAATTTGCCCAAAGAAGCATCCTTCCATTCTTTGCTTTCATAAAATTTTCCTTGTAGTCTTGGGTTTATACCAAACCGTTCGCAATACTGCTGAGAAAATAATTTAGGAGGAATAATTAGTACGTCGTCAACGTCAAATAGTATGATTTTGTATTTACTCACTAGATAATTGTAGCAATAAAAAACTCCTCAAAATAGAGGAGTTTATACATAGGCGTTATTGGAGGGCCATTGTGGGACTAATTGGAACTATTTTTCAGCAACGACAGATATCTCAATAGTTGCACCAGGTGGCAGAGCCTGTACGCATACCGCTTCACGGACTGGGAAAGGTTCGTTAAAGTAAGTCGGGTAAATTTCGTTTAGTTCTGACATTTGCGTCATGTCTGTAACGTAAATAATGACCTTAACGATTGAGTCTAAGTTTGCATTTGCCGCTTTTAGGATTGCAGAAATATTCTGCATAATTTGGTCAACTTTTTCTTTTACTGAACCCTCGACAATTGTGCCATCTGGTTTAGTATGAATTTGTCCTGCTATATAAATGTTACCGTTACTAATAATACCTTGCGATAAAATATGGTCTGCTTTTGGTGCATCATCACTGTTAATCTTTTGCTTCATAAAGTAATTATATCAAAAAAACAGAGACAAAATATCTCTGTTTTAAGCATAGGTGTAATTGTGAGCCACTGTCTTAGCTATTGGAACTTTAATTCAAATAGTCAACCGAGGGGGCTTATCGGTTCCTCCGTGCGTACAATAATCCTTGGACAGCACCAGGAGTTTGGAGTTTTACGGAGAAACCGTTGTCTTCTAGTAATGTCTGTATGTCCTTAGCGGTTTTGAGGCCGTACATACCGTCATGATACTCCATCGCTATCATTCCAATCTTTTCAAAACACTCTTTAGGGGTGTTAAGTAGTATCTCATATTCGGCACCTTCGCAATCTATCTTGAGTAAATCACAAAACGCTATATTATTATCTTGAAATATCGAAGTTAAGGTGGTGCATTCAATTTCAATAGTTTGGTTTGTCTTGTTGTAGAGGCTGTGACCAGCATCATTCTTTTCGTCAATATAAAGTTTGGTTTTCTTATGCTGGCCTAGAACGCCCAGTTGAAAAGCATGGGCGTTTTTTAAATTATTGAGTTCAACGTTCTGTTGCAAAAGGATAAAGTTTTCTGGGTATGGCTCATAAGCATAAACTTGACCGTTTTTAGACAACTTGGCGGCGCACAAACTAAAGGACCCAATATGGGCGCCTATGTCTATAATAATTGCATCATCCTTGATAGAAAATCCTGTTGGAGTGTAGTCGTGCCGACCCCAACTTTCATAAATCATGTGGGTATCAGTCACAGGCTTAACGTTTAGACGGATTGTAAACTTCGTTCCATCATCTAATATTAGCGTTGCCAACATATCGGACTTCATGTTGATATTATATCAAAAAACAGAGATAAATACCTCTGTTTTAACCATAGCCAGTTGGAGGACCAGGTGGGACTTGGTCACGTTCCGCGATCCCGAAACTACATCTTTCAAAACCAGTTTTGAAGAATAGGTTTCCTTGAGAATTGCCGACATTCCAGAGATATGTCGTAGATTCAAATTTCAGCTAGTCACTTCCAAATAATACAGCCCTACCATAGATAGGACTTATTCATTTGGAGGGCCATTGTGTTGGTTATTGGAACTAAAGTTCATGCTACTCAGTCGATACCGAGTGAACTTCTCCTATGTGGTTATTATCTAAAAGAGCCCACCTACGGTAATCTGGGTCTGACGTGATTAAACTTCCTATCTTATTCATCGTATATGGTATTTCTGGAATCTTGGTATATATATCACCACCGCCCGTTTCAAATGCGATAGCCGGGGCCTCACCGCCATTCCCAAAGCTTATAACCATTAACTGCCTTACAACAAAACTCCCCATTAAACTTGGGCCTCTGTTTAAAAAGCGACCGTATTGTTCGTATTGCAAGGGTTCAAATGACAAAATGCGAGAATTAGGCCTACCTCTAACGTCTATACTCACCGTCTTTCCGGTTTGCTCAACTTCCCTTAAGCCCTCATTTAATCTTGCAATCTCTTCATCCATTTGAGTCATAGACACCATTATTTTATATACTCCATTTTAATGCAACCATAAGTAAAACAACTTGAAGTGCAAAATTCCGCCTGAGCTTTTATTGCCATGTTTTAGCTTCATACGCAATCTATCAGCACGACGAACCGTGAGAACATTGGGGGCAGTTGTTTGCTAGCATCTGCGGAAATGACATATTATTGCAATCTGCCACTGAGTTTTTACCCATACTCCAACCCACTAAAAAACTAACGACTATAGCAACAACAAATACAATAATGATAATAATGAATATTTTTTTATTATAAAACTCAGTTTGCTTTGGCAACGTATTAACCATGGGCTGAGTATAGCATGATGGCAGAACAACATAAATTGAATGGGGCTTGGCCACGTTCCGCAACCTCGAAAAAACATCTCTGAAAACCTGTTTTCAAGAGTTTATTTCCTTGCAAACTGCCGACTGGCGGTTCTCGTCCGCGACAGTCGTGGGTTCAAGTCAACACGATTCCCAAATGAATAAGTCCTACCATAGATAGGACTTATTCATTTGGAGGGCCATTGTAGATGTTATTGCAACAGAGATTCGAGGTGATAACGAATTACTAGTTACTAGCCTCCAGAGAGTATAATTAACCCATGAATATAAAAGGTGTTAATTATGATGTCGGTACTGAAATGGGCGGTAATTGGCGGCCTGACTATAGCCCAGAGACCGTTCATAGAGAACTGGAGATTATAAAGAACGACCTGCACTGTAACGCTGTAGGCATTAGCGGTAAAGATATGGGCCGCGTTACTGCAGCAGCCGAAGCTGCCCTGAGTCTCGGTCTTCAAGTCTGGCTAAACCCAGCAAATTGGAATAATACACCCCCAGAACGTACACTCGCATATATCGTTGCGGCGGCTAAAGCAGCTCAGCCGTTGCATAAAAGCTATCCAGGAAAAGTAGTGTTCAGCGTTGGTTCCGAGTTCACGCTATTTATGCAAGGTATCGTACCAGGCAAAACCTTCATGCAACGAGCGGGAACCGTTTTTAAGACAGACATTATAAAAACAGGCCGACACAACCAGCCACTGAACGACTTTTTAAGTAAAGCTGTTGCAGAAGTACGCAAGGTGTTTGATGGACCAGTTATGTACCGATCGCTGGTCTGGGAAAAAGTAGATTGGAGTATTTTTGACATTATTGGAGTAGACCACTATCGGGCTGAAAAGATAAAAGACCAATACATAGATATGGTGAAGCCCTTGTTTGCTCAGGGCAAGCCAGTTATTAACACTGGGTTTGGTTTCAACACGACCAATACGCCAGTTGCTGGCATGCTGTCATCACTTGGCGGCCAGCCCTCAATCCTACTGCACCAACTACCTGTTGTGGGGCGATTTATAAGACCAAGGCTGAAGATTATCAACGAGCGTGACGAAGCATTACAAGCGAAACGCTTGATTGACAACCTCGAGCTGCTCGATAAGGCAGGATTTAATGGAGCGTTTATGGACCAGTTCATATTTCCACTTTACCCATATAGTGATACACCAAAGTACGACATGGACAGAGCAAATTCAAGCCTCGTGAAATACTTTGAAGGTGGCAGACATGGCACGACCTACCCTGATATGACCTGGGAGCCGAAAGAGGCGTTTAGGGCTGTTGCAAAGTATTATGCCGATAAATAATCGTCGAAGACCATCACGGACTCGAACTTATTAACAGATACAAATGAAGTTCTAAGAACAACAATCCATTTTTAGAACCCAATTCTTATCTGTTAGTTCCTTTTGGAGGACCATCGTATTATCTATCGGAACTATTTTTATTAGTCAAGCAAGTTCTTGAATTCTTCAACCGTATTAATGTTTTTGTTTATCACGGCATCGTAGATATCATAACTACTTGAAAAAAACTTACCATTATTTCTCGCGTTTTTTATTTCAAGAATCACTTGCTTCTTAACCCCGTTAGCATTTTTAACTATCCAATCTTCATCAATATTTACTGGATATTTATCTACAATCCAAATGTCAATATTCCACCGGTGCTTGTTGTACGTTCTTTTTGTGCCAACATAGTATGCTTTTGGATAGTCTGGGTGTTTAGGTGAGCGGAAATTATCCCAATCGTAAAACTTATATCCATTCCAAAACCGTTGCTCTATTAGTGAATCTAGAAGATTACGAGCCGTCGTCTCAGGATTCTCACAAACCAATAAAAAATCTATATCGGCTCCAAGCATTAAATCGTATTTATAACTTCCAGAAAAATATGCTTTCCCAGAATTGTTTAAATTTTCTAGTAATTTTGAACGGCTAATGAGTTCTTCTGCCTCTTCATGCCATTGTTTCGATTGTTCAATTAAATTCATATAACCAATATTAACAGAAAACAGAGATTATTCATCTCTGTTCTAAGCATAAGCGTTATTGGAGGGCCAGGTGGGACTTGAACCCACGACATTCTGCTTAAGAGGCAGACGCTCTAACCAGCTGAGCTACTGGCCCATTTACAAAAAATGATTGTACACCATTACCTCTGTTGGCGCAAGGTAATAGAATACTCTTTAATTAATTTGAGTCGTGCTCATAGACTCAGCGTTCTAGGAATTAGTCAATCCGATAGAACTTAGTATCAATTAATTTCTTGTATGGTGACCAGATTTCTTTGGCTTTTTTGTGAGTCAATGTGGACATCTTAACTAGAATGATTATTAGCATGCTAAGCCCGGTGCATAGTAAGGCTGCCAAAATTCTATAGATATAACCAGTGCCAACATCCAGAAGTAAAATAAACGATAAAGTAATTGAAAACAGAATGACCATTACCATCCATTCGTTGCTGTAGACCTTGTCATTCAGCTGCATGGCATAGTCTGTGCGGTTTTGTTGATTCGCAACTAACCCACTCAATAATTTATCAATTTCAGCTTGATGTTCACCCTGATAATCTAAACAATAACCAATTATAGCTTCATACCTCTCCTCGCCGCCAGCCGGCCGACGATGGCGCATCACGTGATCTACGTAATCTAAAAACATCTGCTTTATATGATCCCGTTGTTTTGTCGGTAGTTTTGCAGCCTCGATTATCATTCCGAAAATAGCGTTCGACTCCGATCTGACTATCTTATGCAGATCCTCGATTCTGGTCTTCTGAGCCCCCAGGATTGGCGAGATGTAGAAACCGTAAAGGAAAGAGTTTACTGAGAATAACGTCAGTGCCCCACCGGTAAATTGATAGTGCGGGACAAAAAACTCAATTATTGCAAAAATTATGAACAAAATTATGAAATAATAGCTGAGCCTGATTTTCTTTAAAAGTATGTCTGTTATTGTGTTCACGATAATTTTTAGTTTAACATAAAAATATTGACATTATAAAATGTAAGCTTATCTTAGAAGGACCGTCGTTCTAAATAACTTGCCCTATTCGTCGATATTCATTATGTCTTTAATAATTCTTTTTTTTGTGCATTTTACTTGTCGAAGCAATGGCCGTCCCAGTTTATGGTGTCGACGTTTTAAATACTTTGCCGCATTTTCGGCCGTAACCAAATCCTCATTTTCAATAAGAGCTTCTGAGCCAATAGCTAATATGGCCACATTTTCAAGTCTGGAACCCTTTTTATATGCTACTGATTCCGTGGAAAGAAAGACTTGAACTCCAATTTCAGATAGCTCTTCCGGTGTCAATGCCGGGGGAAGTTCATTAATAGCACCCTGTCGAACTTTATAGTCACGCGAGGATAATCGGCCAACTAATTTTTTATTCAGCTCAAAAGTTCTGCTTTGACTTCGTTCTGCGTCCATACTTACCTCTTTTACTAACCCTATTATCACTTGAAAAAATTATAATTGCAAGCATGGTCAAGATAAGACGATATTACCGAACGGATATTGGCTAAAAACTAGACGGATAGAGCTAAGCTTTTCTAATCATTTATCAACTAAAATACCTTCTGTGCTTTTTTCTTCAATCGCTGCACCGAACCGCGACAATCGACAGCTGAAGCTGTCGAGTCGGCGCTTCAAGGCTAGAACGGAGTTACCAAAGTAAAAACCCCATAGCTTATGGGGTTTTTACTTTGGTACACCCGGACGGATTCGAACCGCCGACCCTCTGTTCCGAAGACAGATGCTCTAATCCACTGAGCTACGGGTGCTTATCAGAGGTAATTATACCATGCGAAGCCGTGTTGGGCTATAATGTTTGTGATATGGAAATTCACACAAATATACCACTAAAAAACTATACTACTATGAGGCTGGGTGGCAACGCCAGATTTATGACCGAGGCTAGAACTCCCGACGATATCCAAAACCTCTACCATAATGCAAAATCTCAAAAACTCCCAATATTTATCCTTGGTGGCGGTAGCAATGTGATCGCCAAAGACGAAGGGTTTGATGGCATTGTCATTCGAATGCGTATAGCCGGATTTGGGGTGATTGCTGATGATCTAAACACAACTACTATAAAAGTCGGTGCTGGCGAGGAATGGGACTCTATCGTCAAGCGGACGGTCGATATGGATCTTTCGGGAATCGAAGCAATGTCTGCAATCCCAGGAACCGCCGGCGCAGCCCCGATTCAAAACGTTGGCGCCTACGGCCAAGAAATAGCCGACACATTGCAAAGCCTGGAAGCTTACGATAGTGAAACGGATACTTTTGTCACTTTACGGCGCGACGACTGCGGTTTCGCCTATCGCGACAGTATATTCCGAAGTAAATCTAAAGGCCGATATGTCATTACCTCGATTACTATCAAACTATCTAAAAACCAACCGACTCCACCGTTTTACGATTCGCTGCAAAAATACCTGGACGAACACGCAATTAAAATATTCACGGTTGAGGTTATTAGAAACGCTGTGATTGAAATACGAAGGAATCGATTACCAGACCCGAGCGTATTGCCAAACAGCGGCTCCTTCTTCAAAAATGCAACGGTTGAAAAATGGCAGATGGATGATTTGAGTAATAATTATCTGAACATTCCATCATTCATGCTGGGCGATGATTTATATAAAATCCCTTCCGGCTGGTTAATCGAGCAGACCGGGTTAAAAGGCAGCTTAATCCAAGGTATGCGCGTTTATGATAAAAACGCACTGGTACTGGTTAATGAATCGGCTAAGTCGTATAGCGACTTAGCTGCGGCGCGCGATGAAATAATCGGAAGAGTTCGTGACAAATTCCGAATCCAAATTCAGCAAGAGCCTTTGGAGATATAGCAAGCTTGCGATTTGACCACAAGACGTTTATGATTATACATATGCGTCGTCGTGGATTTACAATCATTGAGCTGGTTATTGTTATTGCTATCATGGCGATTTTAATGACTTTGGGTATGGTAAATTTGCGTAGTTCGCAGGCGAATGCCCGCGACACACAACGAAGAGTGGACATTGCGTCAATCGCTCAACATTTAGAAACATATTATACTTCCGGAACTGATTTTAGTGTGTTCAGTCAATGCACCGGCGGAACTGTTACCTACAACGGTTTGTATACCGTTATCACGTTTACATCCAGCGGTACATTAACCTGTAGCACTGGAACAATCACTGCATCCGTCTTGGTTGTCGGTGGTGGTGGCGGCGGCGGAGCTTCAGGAGCTGCCGATAACCGTGGCGGTGGTGGTGGTGGTGGTTCGGTTGTGTATACAGCTTCGACAGTATTGGCGTCCGGCGCCACTAGCGTCATAGTCGGGGGTGGCGGTGCATATTCAAACGCTGGATCCAGCAGCACATTCGCCAGTACTACAGCTGCCGGTGGTGGGGCTGGTGGTAATGGTGGCGCGGTTGGTGGGGCTGGTGGTAATGGCGGCGGCGGCGGAGCTTCTGCATCAGCTGGTAATTACGCTGGAGGAACCGGCAGTCAAGGTTATAATGGCGGGCAAGGCGGCACGGATAGTTTAACTTATCGCGAAGGTGGAGGGGGTGGCGGTGCCGGTGGCATCGGTTTTGATGCATCCGCAAGCGGACTTGGGGGTATCGGTGGGGTCGGTTACGCATCGTCAATTAGTGGAACCAGCACATACTACGGTGGCGGTGGCGGTGGCGGTGGCGTCGGAGCATCAGGTGGATTGGGTGGTAGTGGACAGGGCGGCGCGGGAGCTTCAACAACACCCGGAACTCCCGGTTATAGTGGCACGCCAAATACTGGTGGTGGCGGTGGCGGCAGTGGTGGCGGTGCAACTACCGCCGGAGCTGGCGGTTCCGGAATTGTAATTATAAGGTATTTAACTCCAGTTACAACCAATACTTACCCGTCCACAGCTATTACTACAAGTGATTCCACCATGACGTCTGCTTTACGTGATATTGATGTCAACAATCTCATAGCGCCAGGTATGACTGACCCTATGCAGACATTTATCGCAGCGACGAACAATGTGCAAACCACTGCCGGCGTCTTGCCTCAACCAACGATTAACCAATATGTTTACCAGCCATTGCACACCGACGGGTCATTATGTAACGACAATGCAGAATGCAGCAAGTTTAATTTATACTTTAGGACTGAAGTAGATAACAACGTAAATATGGTAACAAGCGTCGACCAATGAAATATATAAAAAAGCAATTAGGATTTTCCGCGGTTGAACTACTTATAACTTTATTCGTGGCTTCGGTTTTCTTAATCACCGGATTCCAGTTGTATGCAGTTATTATTCAAAATGGTAGCAGCGCACGGCAACAATCCATAGCGGCCGATACCGCTGCGGATTATTTGCAAAAATACGAAGCAGACGCAACCAGCCCGTGTACTACACAATCCCCTCTAACCAACTCCTCCATCACGGTTGCCGGACTCTACAGTGTAACCGTCAGCGTGGCAATCCAGTGCCCGTATAACGTTTCCTATCAAGGCACCTCCCATTATTCAACAACTTCATTCGTGTCAAAGGTTGTCGTTACCATTTCGTATGGCAATCCACAAACTACACTGGTAAACGCATCCTATGTTTCGAGTCAGGGCATAGTTACAAACGGTCTCGCACTAAGCTTGGATGCCGGCGCAACATCCTCCTATCCCGGAACTGGTTCTACCTGGACTGACCTGAGCGGCGGAGGAAATAACGGCACGCTGTCCGCAACTGGGGTAACTTACTCGACTGCAAATAACGGCATACTTACTTTTAATGGTACTAGTGGTAGTGTAACTGGTGGAAGTGGGGGTGGTTTGGATATTTCGGGTCCAATCACGATGGACGCGTGGATAAACGATGCTTCCGTTGCGACCGGAGCAACCATTTTTTTGAAGTCTAATGCCGCAGGCAGCGCAGGGTCCACTTCATACGGTCTAAACTTGGCTGCCGGCGGTATAATATCCGTCATTTTGTATTCGCCTACCGTTGGGGACAGTTATCACACCACCTCGCAGTGGATATATGCCAATACATGGTATAACGTTGTGGCTACTTGGGATGGGTCCATTAACACTTCGAATAACGTAAACGTCTATGTTAATGGTAGTTTGGCTCAGTCATTTACGAAGAATGACATGCTAGATAGTAACACTCAAACGCTAACAATAGGATCTCAGCAAGCATCGGTTAACTTCTTCAATGGTAGTATTGGCGAAGTCAAAATATACAATAGAGCTCTGACCGCAAGTGAAGTTACTCAAAACTTTAGCGCACTTAGGAACCGCTATGGCGTATAGGAAGAAAAACTCAAACTCAAAACCTCAGAAGAGAGGCTTTACGCTTGTAGAAATGTTAATCGTTGCCCCGATTGTTATTCTGGTAATTGGTATTTTTGTCAGCCTGATAGTTACTATGACAGGCTCAGTGTTGGCTTCCAGGGGTGAAAACACATTGTCATATAGTATTAACGACGCCATGACTCGCATCGATCAGGATGTCAAAGCCAGTGCTGGATTTTTATCGACCAATAGCATTACTTTAACGACTGGCCAGGGAATCGACAATGGCACGGCTATTTTCGAAAACGCCACCGGCAGCGGTGCCACCAACCCAGAACTGATCTTAAATTCATATGCAACCGACCAAAATCCATTGACACCGACACGAAATATTATCGATGCTGCTAATTCACCGTATGCCTGCGGCACTCAATATGTCAGTCAAAATCAAACCCTAATGACAAACGTCGTCTATTTCGTACAGAATGGTTCTTTGTGGCGCCGTGTTATTATGCCGTCAAATTATGCGGCCGGTGGGTGTGCTACCCCTTGGCAAAAACCAACTTGCACACCTGGCTACTCAGCAGCTTTTTGCAAGACTAACGATCAAGATCTAGTTGACGGTGTTACGGCTTTTTCAGTAACCTATTGGACCAATTCCGTGCCGCCAACACAAGTCACGACTGCCAGCGACTATACTCAGACGGACAGCACTAGGCAAACCGCCATGCTAACAGCCAATTCGGTCTACGTTACAATTACAGCTGCAAAAACGTTATCGGGTCGATCCGTATCCCAGAGTGGGTCTGTTCGTTCGACGGGGGTTCAGGTGCCGACCATGCTGACACAACCAACGAGCCAGACAGTCACATCCGGCAATAATGCCACATTTACCACGGTGGCTTTTGGTACGAATATGACCGAAAAATGGGAGCAGTCAGTCGATAACGGGGTCACCTGGACGGCCGTATCCGGCGCAACTTCACCAGTATTAACCGTGACGTCTGTAGCTGGTACGCAGGATGGCACTCTTTATCACGTAATTTACACAAACTCCTACGGACAAGTTACTTCATCCCCTGCTCGGTTAACTGTAAATTCATCCGGCTGGACCGCATTAACCTTTCAAAATAGCTGGGCTAATTATAGTGGTTCGTACGCTTCCGGTGCTTACTTGAAAACATCCAGCGGGATTGTGATGCTAAACGGTATGTTAACTCGGACCGGCAGCCCTGTTGCGGGAGAGGTAATTGCCACACTACCACCGGGCTATCGACCATCGGTTCCACTAGTCTTTGGCATATGCACAAGCGCAAGTGTCGCTGGTCGCGTTGATGTATACCCTAACGGTAACATTCTGTTTGAATATGGAAGTGCGACTTGGCTTTCGCTTCAAAATATTAATTTCGTTGCCGATACCGGTAGATATGTCAGCACACCGATAACCCAATTTTATAACGGTTGGGTAAATTATGGCACCAGCGGCTGGGGCAATGTGTCGTATGTTGTCGATAGTATGGGTCGAGTTGACCTCCAAGGACTTCTGGCAGTACCGACCTCCGGACTGACGAACTACGAAAGAATTTACGACTTGCCCGCCAATCTTTTACCATCAGGTTTTATGTATTTGCCGTCAGTTACGGCCGGTGGTGCTTTTGCTTCATACGCAATTCAGCCTTCTCTAGGTTCTTCCGCGGTAGTTTACAGGATGACGGGAAGCAGTTATTTACCGACAAATACTATATATTATCCGGCAGTTACAACACCTACGCCAACCTGGACAACGCTTACGTTCTCAAACAGCTGGGTAGCATACGGTGGTGCATATTCAACACCGCAATACACCAAGGCTTCTGACGGTATGGTCAGCCTAAAGGGCCTAATAAAAAGCGGGACTATGACGAGCGATACGGTAATTGCGACCCTACCGGCAGGCTATCGACCGGCTTTAAGAGAGGTTTTCTTGGGATATAGCGACGGCGGGGTTGCCAGATTCGACGTTGAACCGAGCGGAAATATTACTTATGAGGCTGGTGGTAATGGTTGGTTTTCGCTAGATGGGGCAAGCTTTTACGCCGATCAATAAACCCTTAAAACCAAATGAAATTTGTTAAAAATAAAACACTTGTGCTAATATAAACGGCGTAGTATATTATAACCATAACCAATTAAAAGGGGGCATCAGAAATGATACTAAACAATATTAAAACTAGACAGAAAGACAGCGGTTTCACGATTGTTGAGCTTTTGGTTGTTATCGTCGTCATTGGTATTTTGGCAGCTATTACGATAGTTTCTTATACTGGTATAACGGCAAGGGCAAAAACAGCTCAGGCACAAGCCAACGCGAACTCAGTGGTGCAGCTAGTTAATGCTTACACCTCCGACTCAACGGCAAACAACGGAGGAAACGGCACATACCCAGCCAACGTCGCAGCTTGGGCATCGTATACAACTACAACAGTACCAAGTGGCGTAACAGTATCAAACCAAACGGCAGGCCACCCAGCAAGTACCGATGGAACGAACACGATCTTCTACCTTCCAAAGGGCACAACCGGTGGTTGCATTAGCTATTGGGATACAAATGCAAACGCAGCGGCATTCATGTACGTAGGAAACGCAACGACCGACGTTCCAGCAACACCAAGCTGTTCATAGGCTAGAATCAATCAAAGCAGCTTAAAAAAAGTAGCACCGATTGGTGCTACTTTTTCAAACCTTTAGTACGTCATGTGTTAAAAATTCATCATACCAAACGAAACCTTAAAACCAAATGAAATTTGTTAAAAATAAAACACTTGTGCTAATATAAACGGCGTAGTATATTATAACCATAACCAATTAAAAGGGGGCATCAGAAATGATACTAAACAATATTAAAACTAGACAGAAAGACAGCGGTTTCACGATCGTTGAGCTTTTGGTTGTTATCGTCGTCATTGGTATTTTGGCAGCTATTACGATAATCGCTTATGCTGGTATAACGGCAAGGGCAAATCTTTCTTCCGCGCAGCAAGCTGCAAGCAATATGGTATCAAAGGTTAATGCCTATAACGCTGAGGGTGTAGCAACAAGTCCGTGGCCACTAGAATTGGCCGTGCTGACTAGCGCCGCATCGACGGCTTCGTACTACGTACCTTCATCCAATTTGGCTTATAGCGCGCTAAGCTCACAACCGACGGCAACTAACAACGTACTCTACAAGATATGTGGCGTTAAGAGCAGTGGTGCAGCAAGCGCCATCACGGATCTTCGAGCTGGTAGCACAGGAAGCTACACGGTTGTAGCTGGCTCCACGATATCGGGCGTGTCAGTCAACTGGTGGGACTACACCACCGGTGCAGTCTCCGCTACGTCATACTCGGCAGGAATTACTAGCGGAACCGTCAACACCTACGCTGTTACTTGTTACGCTACTGGATCATAAACATCTAAACGTGACTTAAAAAGGCTCTTTAAAAAGAGCCTTTTTAATGGTGTATGAAAGCGTAAAGAAGAAAAAAATTATAAGAGTCTTGGCCTAAGCATATCAGCCGTTAACCCTTGGATAATTTTAGAAATGCAGGAAGTACCGAGTACCACTGCCCTGCGAGTTTTTCCGCTCAACAAACTTCACAGCAATATTACGATAAATAACAATTTATATGCTAAAAACAACATTAAAAATAATCCATAAACGCTTGTGTTTAAACTACGTATACGATACAATTTAACTAGATTTTAATACAGATTTTCTATTAACGGGGATAATAATGATACTAAAGACGGATAAAACGTACGATAAAAACGTGAGTGTCTTGTCCAGTACCGCAAAACCAGGTTTTACAATCGTAGAGCTCTTAGTAGTTATCGTTGTCATTGGCATATTGGCAGCTATTACTTTAATTGCATATACTACTATTGCGTCTAGGGCGAATACCGCAGCGGGTCAATCCGAGGCAAATGCGGCAATGATGAAGGTAAATGCATATACGGCAGATACACCATATACAGTACCGACAACTTATGGTTCAATCACGGGCGCTTCAATATCAAATAGTTATTATGCACCAACCTTGGCATTCACAACCTCTTCCGGCAACGAGTTCATGACCGCGAAACCGAGCATAAGCAAGTCAATCGACTTCTTCCTATGTGGCACTAGCGGTTCAGCCACCGTACCAACAGCCTATGCAAGCACCAGTGTGGGAAGTGTGACCGGCATATCAGTTCCAAGTGGTGTAAAAATCGGATACTGGGACCAGATTGCTAACAGCCTCAACACCACTCTCGCCGTTGGAACAGTATCCGGCACCTACATGGGTAACCCCGTTGCGTGCTTCAAGGTCGGACTTGCAGAATCGGCAATAGCCGTCGCAAAGGCTATGTATAGCGAAACTGGCAGCTACCCGACGACAGCCGCTTCGTTTAACGCGGGCACAACGAACGGTGCTAAGCTTCCTAACGGAGAGATTGTATCAATAACCAACCCGACTTCAGCAACAAGCGGCGTCAATGCCGGTAACGCCTACGTGAAGTTTGAATGTGGATCGGCAGTGTCTGGAACCGGACCGTGCCTGAATACCGGTGGACGGATTACATACTGGGATTACGTTGGATCGGCTTTGGCTACTGAGACTTATGGCACGGCTACAAACTTCTGGTTACCGGCCTCATAAGATATAAGGCGAAGTTCACCTACGTATTTTATGGTTAGGTGTCTTGATGTGTTTCAATTTATAGTTGTTACTTATCTATGGGAAGTGGGTGCAGCCTGGCGACTCTTGTAACTTCTTTTCTTATTTTAGCTAGCTCTGCTGGTTTGTCGCGGTTATTAATAGCTTGCTTCATCCAATCGGCAATCTGCTTCATATCCTTGGCGACAAATCCCCTAGTTGTTATCGCCGCTGTACCCAACCTGATACCACAAGGTCTATACATCGTGCCGTTATCGTCTGGGGTCGTATTAGCGTTCACATTAAGGCCAACGGCATCTAGCGCAGCTTCAACCACCTTACCATCTATACCAAAGCTTTTGCGGACATCTGCCAATATGAGATGATTACTAGTCCCCCCGGTCACCAAATTAAACCCTCGCTTCATCATTTCGTCCGCTAACACTGAGGTGTTTTCAACGATTTGCCTAGCATACTGCTCGAACTCGGGCTGCAGCGCTTCGTAAAAGGCCACCGCTTTAGCGGCAATCGAATGCATGTGCGGACCACCTTGCATGCCGGGAAAAACCGCTCGGTCGATAAGGGTTGGGATGTTTTCGATAGTTTTTTCCGGTATTTTTAACGGGTTACTGACAATACCTTTAGATAAAATCATACCGCCCCTAGGACCACGCAGCGTTTTATGCGTAGTTGTCGTTATAACGTGGAAGCCGTAGTCAAATGGGTTCTTGGCCACTCCGCCCGCGATAAGGCCTGCTACGTGCGCCATATCGGCCATAAGCAAGGCTCCTACCTCGTTTCCAATCGCTGCAAACTTGGCATAGTCCAGTTCGCGCGGATAAGCACTAAAACCGGCTAGTATTATTTTGGGTCTATGTTTTAACGCCAGTTGTCTGAGCTCATCATAGTCAATCTCGCCCGTAGATATGTCTTTCATCTTATAGCGTATAAAATTGTAAAGCTTGGCGCTGCGCGTTACTGGTGCCCCATGCGTCAAATGCCCACCGTGACTCAAGTCCATCGCTAACACTGTGTCTCCCGGATCTAGCCAGGCGCAATACACCGCCTCGTTGGCCGGAGCGCCAGAATGAGGCTGCACGTTAGCGTGATCAGCTTTAAATAATTTCTTAGCCCGTTCAATCGCCAGATTTTCTACCTGGTCAGTGAACTCTTGGCCACCATAATAACGTTTTCCGGGGTATCCTTCGGAGTATTTGTTAGTAAAGACGCTGCCCAGTGCACTTAAAACATCACGACTCACGTAATTTTCACTAGGAATCAATTCCAGTCCGTCTCGCTGCCGGTTTTCCTCACCCTTAATCAAGGCCTCTATCTGCTTGTCCTTCATATTTTCCCCCTTAATTGTTTAATTATATCACTATTGACTCTATATCATGGGTGATATATCATTAATTAAATGCCTGCGAACGACTATAAAACCAAGATCGGTAAGCTGATTCAAGAGACCAGACTGTCTCGTGGCTTGACCCAATCCCAACTCTCAGAGTCCCTGGGGACCAGTCAAAGTGCGATTAATCGTATTGAAAAAGGTGGTCAAAATATCAGTCTTGAGATGTTAGCTCGCATCAGTGAGGTGCTATCAAGCGAGTTGGTCAGTCTTAACAAGGCTGGAAAAATCAATTTCCGCGTTAATGGCGGTAAAAAGCTATCCGGCAGTATTGAAGTAAAAACCAGCAAAAACGCAGCTGTTGGGCTACTATGCGCCAGTCTTCTAAATCACGGTAAAACTACGCTTCGACGGGTTGCCCGAATTGAAGAAGTGTATCGGATAATCGAGGTCTTGCAAAGTATAGGCGTCAAAGTCCGCTGGCTAAATGATAAGAATGATCTGGAAATTATCCCACCCGCTAGACTGCGTTTGCAGGATATGGATGTTGACGCTGCCAAGCGTACGCGTAGCGTTATTATGTTCTTGGGGCCATTGCTGCACCAGTATAAGGAGTTTAATATCCCGTTTGCCGGTGGCTGCGATCTTGGTACTCGCACTGTCGAGCCGCACCTATCAGGCTTAGCTCCTTATGGGCTTAACGTCGAAGCCACCAGTGACCACTATAAGGTGACTGTTAATAAAAAACGGCTAGAACGGGCTATCGTCCTGATTGAACGTGGTAATACCGTGACTGAGAATATTGTCATGGCTGCAGCCCTATATGACGGCGTAACCGTTATCCGCAATGCCAGTATGGATTATATGGTTCAAGATGTTTGTTTATTCATCCAAAAACTGGGCGTTCAAATTGACGGTATCGGCACTACCACTCTTGAAATTAGGGGTGTCAGAAATATTAATAAAAATGTCGAGTACTCGCCTTCCGAAGACCCAATTGAGGCGATGAGCCTAATTGCCGCCGGCATTGTTACAGACTCTGAAATAACTGTTAAAAGAGCTCCGATTGAATTTCTAGAAATCGAAATGGCAACGCTGACCGGCATGGGGTTAAATTACGAAATTAGCGAAGAATACCCCGCCAGAAACGGGCGGACCAGACTCGCTGATATAACCATCAAGCATTCGTCATTGCACGCCCCGAAGGACAAATTGCACTGCATGCCGTTTCCGGCAATAAACATGGATAATCTTCCTCTGATTGGACTGGTCGCAACGGTTGCAAAAGGGCGAACATTAGTCCACGATTGGTCTTACGAAAACCGAGCAATCTATTTTACGGAATTGTCTAAACTAGGCGCCAATATAGAGCTTGTCGATCCTCATAGGGTATATATCACCGGCCCAACAAAATGGAAACCGGCTGACGTCGTTTCCCCACCAGCCCTTCGGCCGTCCGTTGTCATTTTCCTAGCAATGCTAGCCACGCCCGGCCAATCCACCTTAAGAGATGTCTACTCGATTAATCGCGGATATGAAGACTTCGCCAACCGGCTAAATAGTATTGGTGCGGATATAGAGACATTACGCGAGATCTAGGGGAAAGGGTTAAAACGCCTAGATGGCGGCGCTGGAATTGTTCTTGGGACACTCCTACCTACCACAACAGGTCTAATGGTGCGTCCCGGCCTTGACCTTAGCTCGCCATAGGCGTTGCCTATTGCCGAACGCTGATAATTCGCAATCGCCTGACGATTTCTATCGATTTGCCGGCGCTTTTCGAACGTCATTGTTGAAATAGCACCGAAATGGTTGCCGTTTGCAGCCTCAGCAAAACCGTTGCTATGAAACGGTTTACTGGTATCGTTCGTGACTATATGTTTATTTAAATCCATTTTGCCGATTTGGGTTGTGGTTATATTATACCGCAAAAATTAAATAAGGAAGTATTTTACTTCCTTATTTAATCTGGGGCGAACGATGGGATTTGAACCCACGACCCTCGGAACCACAACCCGATGCTCTAACCAACTGAGCTACATTCGCCACGTATGTGATATTTGGACTTAGTTATTGTAACAGATTGAGAGCGATATGAGAATATGCTATAATCACGGTGCGCGCGGGTGTCGTATAACGGCTAATATACCTGACTTCCAATCAGGTGCTTGGAGTTCGACTCTCCACATCCGCACCAAGTTACATTCGACCACGCCCTGGTAGCTCAGTGGATAGAGCAGAGGACTTCTAAGCCTAAGGTCGCTGGTTCGATTCCAGCCCAGGGTACCAAACTTTTTGCTAGATAATTAAATAATGTTATAATGTGCGTACTTCGTTGAGTATATACTCCGAAGCACATTGACAGAGTAGCCATCCAGCTTGGCAATAAGCTCATTCGTTTTTTTGGGTTTATTGCCCAGCTGGAAAAAATCCAGTTGCGAGCCAAGGAGGAACTATGTCCGCAAAGGACGAGGACAAAGGGAATGGTGCGAAAGTCACCAGTCCAGGCGTCCTGACAATCAGCGCCCCCGATGCACAGCAGTACCTCGACGATAACGAGGTCCTGGAAGCCCTCTACGGAGTACTGCCAACAAGGTACACCGTACGCGGCGATGACGTCTGCTGGCCTATGTTCTACCCCTTCGAGATCGAGCGCAAAGATTGGAACTACGAGCTACTGAAGCGCTTCCCCGACGTGTCGCTCAACGCGATGCCAGACTTCATGAAAAGCGACGCTTTCCTCAACGCTATGCATGAAGAGATACTGCGCCACGCTGGTGAAACTGGAATGACCGATGAAGATGCGGCCAACGTCCGCGTGGTCATTATGGACGACAATCTGCTTTGGCAAGGGTGCCTGCTCTTAGTGGTGGTAAGGCACTTCTTCCCACGGGCGAAGCTGTTCGCCACCTACGACCGTCTCGGACGCGGAGTCCCAGCTGCCGTTACCTTGTAGCTATCGATAGCCTAATGGTCGGGTAGTGGAGATCAATCCACAAATAGCGCTGGCGACTTGCCGGCGCTATACCCGACCACCGGAGACCATGCTACTCTGTCAATTAGCAACGTTAGAATATTGGAACAGTAGTGTTCTAATGTCGTTCATTACGTTATACTGAACTAGGAAAATTATGAAAGATACAGACAAATTAGCCAAACAAGCTCACGATTACCTGCTAGACCTAAGCCGACTTGCGGTTCGGTTCGCCCAGGTTGAACGAGCTCCCAGATATCCGACTGGTGATCGCGAAAATGACGTGGAACATAGTTTTCATTTAGCACTACTGGCTGGCGAGCTGGCTGCTGATTATTATCCCGAGCTGGACATAGGCCTAGTTTATCAATACAGCCTGGCGCACGACCTGCCCGAGTCCTATTCTGGAGACGTGTGGACGTTTGGCATCAGCGATGAGGCTAGGGCAAAAAAAGAGCTGGCTGAAGAAAAAGCCACGCTGCGATTATTGAAAGAATTGCCTCCACATACAGCTCAGATATTAAAACGCTACGAACAGCAGACGGAACCCGAAGCCAGATTCGTCAGGCTTGTCGACAAACTTACTCCAGCGATTATCAATATGTTGGCTGGCGACGCCAACACCTTTTCTGAAGACCATGGTGTACATACGCTTGAAGAATTAGAAGCCAATCTTGCGGGGCGCGCTGAAAGACTTCAAAAAATGTTCCCTGAATTCGAATTCATACACGCGGTTCGAGAGCTGATTTCTAAAACTTCAGCCAATTATATATTCAATAAAAAATCCTGATTCTCGCGTTGGGCGTATAATCATAGCATGAGTAGAAAGATTACAAAACAAAGTTTACGAAATTTTAATTTAACAATGGGGTTTCTGCATTTATTCCAGGGAATTGCAGTCTGGATACTTAGCAAGTCTTATAGTTTACCGATTAGCGGTAGCTATTTAAAATTTAATCAAACAACTCAACATCTTGAACCAGCTTCGAAATTCTTATTCAACATGTCGCTTCCGGCTTTAATAGTCGTTTTCTTCTTCTTATCGTCGGCGGCTCACTTTATAATAGCGACCGTCTACAACAAGAAATATAACAAGGACTTGTCGGTTGGACTTAATAAAGCCCGCTGGATAGAATACTCGGTCTCGGCCAGTATCATGATGGTAGCGATTTCGCTATTAGTCGGTATTTACGATTTGTTCAGCCTGATTATGATATTTTCCTTGACGGCAATAATGAACTTGATGGGAATGGTTATGGAAATCCACAACCAAAGCACTGAGAAAACCAATTGGCTGAGCTTCTGGATTGGCAGTTTTGCTGGGATAATCCCGTGGCTAGCTGTTGCCTTTTACATGTGGATGGGTGCTGCAAATAGTAACCCAGCCCCGACTTTCGTCTACTGGATATTCGTATCGATCTTTATATTCTTCAGTTGCTTTGCTGTAAATATGGTTTTGCAATACAAAAAGATTGGACCATGGAAAAACTATCTGTATGGAGAACGTGTCTATATAATTCTAAGTCTGGTTGCCAAATCCTTGCTCGCTTGGCAGGTATTCGCCGGTACGCTTAGGCCTTAATCGACTTTTTCCTCTTCAACGATTTCGTCGGCTTTAATCTTAGAATCTATTATTTGACTAACCTGTTCCAGGGATATTTCAATAGTACTGCCTGGTTCAACCGCACCTGATAGCATTTGTTTGGCGACCGTGTTTTCAACTGCCCGCTGGACAACCCGTCGCATCGGTCTAGCCCCTAGTCGTGGGTCGTAGCCGGCTTCAACCAGGTATTCTTTGGCATCATCAGCAACTTTTACGCTGACTTTTTGCAGGGCTAAGGTTTTATTGACACTGCCAATCATCAAATCGACAACCTTAAGTAGTTCAGTCTTATTAAGTGGCCTAAACATAACGATTTCATCAAAACGGTTTAATAACTCGGGCCTGAATTGGTTGCTGCTAATAAGCTCGTCAACGAATTTATCCTCGAATTGCTGGATGTCGTATCCCCTGTCGATATATTCGCGAATCCTGTCGGCACCAGCGTTACTGGTTGCAACGATTATGGCGTCGCGAAAGCTGACTTCGCGGTTTTTAATATCGCGTAGGATTCCCTCATCTAGCATCTGAAGCAAAGTGGACATGACGTTGGTATGGGCTTTTTCGATTTCATCCAATAGAATCACGCTGAACGGCTGTTTCATCACTTGCGCCGTCAAACTGTTGGCATTATCTGCTCCATCATCGATTAGGCGGTTAACGTCATCAGCTCCAACGTATTCGTTCATATCGACTCTAATGATGCGGTCTTCGCCTTTGAAATATATCTCTGCCAGTGATTTAGCCAGTTCGGTTTTACCTACGCCGGTTGGACCAAGAAACAGAAATGTCCCGATTGGTCGATTAAGGTTTCTAACACCCGCTCTAGCACGTCTGAGAGCGTCGCTAACGACGTTTACCGCCCTGACCTGGTTAATCATTCGTCCGTGAATTAATTCTTCCAAATTCAGTAGTTTTTCACGCTCGTCCGCATCGGTAGCTAAACTAACTTTAATATCCATGGTTTTTTCGATAGATTGGCGGACGGATTCGGCCGAAACCAAGCCGCTATCGCTATAGTTAGCTGATGACTCCAGCAGTTTGATGGCCTTACCGGGCATGGCTTGGTCATGAACATAACGATCGCCCAATCTGTAAGCTTCAACCAGCGCCTGGTACATAAACGTCACATTATTTTGGAACTCAAGTATAACCGTCTGGTCTTGCATGATTTTAATGGTTTCATCACGACTTGCCGGCGGTACTACTACACGGTTTAGTGCGTTAACTAGTTCAGGATTCCGCTTACCAATCTGCAAAAAGCGTTGTTCATCAACAGTTAAGATCATTCGCAAGTTCCCGGCTTTTAAAATCGGCAATAGGACGTTTGTTATATCAACCGAACCGATACCATCCTCAAAAAACAATTGCGCGTTATCTAAACAAATGATTATGTTTTTGGAGCTATAAGCTTCGCCTAAAACCCGCGGTATTAATTGTTCCAAGCCTCCCCTATCGGGTGCGGCAGCAATTAATGAGGCAGCGTCTAAACTGTAAACTTGCCTAAATCGCAGATTGCTTGGAACTTTGGCATTGGCATCTAGTAATCTACTGGCGAATGCGTTGACTATTTCAGTCTTACCAACGCCGGGCTGACCGACCAAAACGACGTTTTGACGACCGTTTTTGCTGAAAATTCCCATTAGTTGATCTAGTGATTCTTCGTGGGCAATTAAATCAAAAACTGAATCACCGCCCATTTGTATGCCGAAGCGATTCAGCATCGGCGTCCAGCCAAATGACCAATCTCGAGCCACTCCACCGGTTCGCTTGGGCGCCCGATGACGCTCGATTAGTTGGCGTAAATGATCGTACCATTCTATCCCTCGTAACAGATCGTCGTCGTCTAGTTGCAGGTGACTAATTAGGGTCTGGTAGTTGGTCGTCGAATGAATCATAGCAACGATTAATATGGCCGCTGAAATGTTTTTGCTATTCGTTTGTTTTTGTAAATCCCGGGCATTAGCCCAGACTTTTTGCATATCAGCGCTATCAGAGGATGTTAGTTCTTGTAAAAACCTCGAGCCGATGCCAAATCTAACTGCGAAGAAATATCCACCGGGTAGCCGGCTTACAACTTCAGCGACTTCTCGTGGCGATGGGTTTTTTGATAGCCTCCCCAATACTTCTCCTGATAACATATCGTCGATTGTCTTCGGATTTTTCGAGACCGGGATGTGTTTTAATTCGCCGTTATACCATTCAACTATCATTGCTGGAACAGACGCTAATCCAATAAAAGCCCAACCGGCGGCAGATTCTAAAACCAGCAACATAACACCTAAAATAAGAAGCGCAACAACTGAAACCGCCAGCAATACCAATAGAGTTTTGTTGAAGATTACGCTGATACGAGCTTTTTGGCTGCGCATACTGTAAAAGTGCAATTTCAGATCCATTGCGGCACCCATCCGATTATCGTCATAATTAATCCGATAACCAAAAAGAGCGGCAAGATCGGCCAAATAATTATGACCAATGCGCCAAAGATTGTTTGGAATAACATTGTGATAACACCAAAAATAATCATGAATATTCTGACCGCAGCACCAACGAAACGCGAAACGGTTCTATCCAAAAAGGCGCGCATCTGGTCGGCTATTGAGCCTGACACTTTTCCCGCCGATATTTGTCGAAATGGCGCAAATACTGTCAATGCCAGTTGCCCTACCGAAAAGAAGTCAGCCGAAGCCGCCAGCCTTTCTTTAGTAAGCTGAATACGGGCAGCCCAGCCGTTTCCGTACCACCAAGTAAGTAAGCCCACTAAAAACATGTCACTATTATAACTGCTTAAGTTATAATAGGCTATATGTCAAAGCCTCTTGTCACTATTTTAGGTAAGGCTGTAAAAAAAGCCGCAGGTCTTCGTGGCGGCGGTTCAGCACTGCCAGGATTGGTCGTGGAGCATATTTATCCTGACTTTATAGCGCACACTCTCGCGCAGCTTCCGCTTGGTACGGTCGTAATAAGTGGAACCAATGGTAAAACTACCACCACTAAAATGGTGGTTGAACTATTGCGGAGTCAAGGAGTAAAAGTCTTTACTAATCGCACCGGTAGCAATTTTACGCGTGGGATCGCAGCCGCATTGCTGGGTGATATCGATATACGCGGCAAACTGCATGCCGATATTGCCGTACTGGAGTTAGACGAGGCCCATGCGGTACACTTTGTTAAAAAGATTACTCCGCGTTTTAGTTTGCTATTGAATGTTATGCGTGACCAATTGGACAGATTCGGCGAAATCGACCATACGACCGACCTGTTGCGCCACGTCGCTGAAGCTACGACTGAAATAGTAGTTTTAAACCGTGAAGATAGACGGATTGCCGGCATTGCCAACTCGCTAGATAAAAATAAGGTCCGTTTTTATGGACTGGACGAAAGCCTATCGCGATTATTTCCGAGCGATGACGATTTACATGGAAATGGCAGTAATAAAAAATCGAGTATACCAGCTGATGTTATCTTGTCTAAATTTTCCGATAACTTGGCCAGTTTCATTATTGACGGTAAAACCGTATCAACTGAATTGAAACTGACCGGCGTTTACAACGTTTTCAACGCAGCCGCTGCTTTGACGCTAGTCAGAGCAATTATTGGCGACAAAATTAACCAAGCAAAACTAATCGAAGCACTGGCTAAAGTCACCCCGGCTTTTGGACGCGGCGAGATGATAAAAGTTAACGGCCAGCCGCTGGAACTTGTCTTAGTAAAAAATCCGTCCGGTTTCCGCCTGGGATTAAAATCATTCGATTCAGCCGGTTATGCGACAATGATTGCTATTAACGATAATTATGCTGACGGTCGCGACATGTCGTGGTTGTGGGATGTCGATTTTACTAGTTTAGTCAGTGACGGCGTCGAGCAAGTTTCGGGAATCCGCGCTTACGATATGGCCCTGCGCCTTCGTTACGATGAAGTTTCAATTAAATGCGTTGGTACTGATTTAAAAACAGCTCTTGAAAATTTTATCGTTAAATTCGGAAAACAACCAATGCGCATTTACTGCACCTACACCGCTATGCTCACAATTCGAAAAAACTTATCGAAAGTCGCTAAAGTCGAGGTGATAAAATGAGCGGTAAAACCATAACGATTTTGAATTTATATTCGAACGATATGAATATCTATGGTGACCACGGAAACGTTTTATGCCTGCAAAAACGCCTGCAGTGGTATGGCTATAGCCCACGGATTATCGAATATAACCAGGGCGACGATTTTCCGTCAGACGTCGACATCATTGTTGGCGGCGGCGGACAGGACAGCGGCCAAAGCAAAATTCAAAACGACCTGATAAAAATCGGACCAAAACTGAAAAAACTAGCCGATGGCGGCGTATCCATGTTGATGATTTGCGGTTTATACCAATTATTCGGCAAATTCTTTAAAACGTCTGATGGCGAGATAATCGAAGGTATAGGTCTTCAACTGGTCCAGCACATCCACGCCCAGCACGCCATAC
>CAZQGW010000001.1:28019-78355 GCA_964593165.1 uncultured Saccharimonas sp. (SeqCode)
TCTTCTGTATATTGAGACTTTCGGCAAATCCGAGCGGCTGATTGGAAATATTGTAACTAGTAGCGATGATTTCGGTGACATTATCGGATACGAAAATCACAGCGGCCAAACTTTCTTAGGAAAAAATGTCGAGCCTTTTGGACGCGTCATGATTGGCGCCGGAAATAATACATTAGACACTAGTGAAGGCGCTCGATATAAAAACGTCATCGGCAGCTACATGCATGGTTCGTTACTGCCAAAAAACCCCAATGTAGCCGATTACTTGATTAAACAAGCTGTTATACGAAAATATGGACAATTCGAAGGAAAAGAATTCGACGAGGCTTATACTGAACTTGCCAGAAATATAGCATCTAAACGTCCTAGGTAGCCATTAATGATTATACCGAGTAAATACCTGGACTTCTTCTCCGGGCTGTTTGTCTATTTCGGCAATTGCATGTACCTTTCCTGACAAACTCATTCCTAAGCCGACGCCGGCAACGTATACGCCACCATGATTTTGGACTGTAATGCTTGCGTTCGAAAAATAGCTTGAGAATCGCGCAGAATCAAACGGCGAATGCCCTACCGCAAACAGCTCAAATTGTTTTGCGTTTCGTATGTCCTCAGCCCGTTTTGCCAGCTCTAACGTATCCCAATACGGCATTTCCTTCGGTTTATTTCGCCCCAGCCATTCGGTCGCAGACCATGACTGTAAAGATTCCAAAAAAGCCTTATGAGCAGCCTCTAAGGGTTTTTCACCAAAGCTTCCCCCCAAAACTTCATATGGATGTTCGGATTGATTTTCTAGTATAGACACAGCTACAAATCCAGTGTCACAAACCGATTTTACAAACCCAATGTTTATTCCAAGTCCTTCATTGTCTGGTAGATAATAATTTCGTATACTCTGCACTATTCCGTCGTCTAACCGGGACAAGACCGGACGGTTGAGACCCCACCAAGAAGAAAGCGAAAGTCGTTCTATAGCCTCTTTTTTGGCGTTATCTACGGCCGTTTCTTTATCGACGTGTGCCGCAGTAGCAACGAGTCCCTCAACAAGTAATATATCTTCAGTCTGTTCCATCATAGCCTTTTTATATGCAACGAAAATATCATCATCAATTGCCGCAGGCCTAAAAGAGTCGTCAGCATCAGTTTTTACCAGATGCGCTTTTGTTGATAGGTTCTCGATTGAATGAAAAGACATATATATACTTTTTTTAAACTGGGCGGTGTTGGCAACGTGAAAGTCACCAACACCGCCGGGGGGAGAGTGAGGCCGGCAACCGAAGTTACCACGCATCACTTGCCGTTCACGCGGCGAGGGCCAGAGCGGCGGTCTGTACGGCGAGCTGCGACTGCCAGGCGAGGGCCTCCGAGAGGAGACTCGACGCCTCGACCATGAGCGACGTGATGACGGGATGGCTCCAGATCTCCCGCTGGAGGCTGGTGCCGCAGCCCTGCGTCAGCTGGCCCAACGCTGTGTGGGCGACGTAGATCGCTTGGACGGCGCTGCGCAGTTTGTCGCTCTGGTAGCGGAAGTCGACCGACTCGGTCGAAACCAGCTCCCACATGGGGGCGACGCCATCGAGGCGCCGGCGCGACATGTCGATGAGCTCCTTGCTGCGGTGCAGGGCCAGGACGGCCGTGTGGATCTCGCGGGGCGAACCTTTGACGGCCCGCTCAATCGCGGCGTTGGCCTCGTAGAACTTGGCCATGCCGTCGAACAGGGGCTCGCAGTAGTCCGCCAGCTTGTGAACGTACTCGTCCAGCACCCGGGACGACGCGGGGTCGAGGGGGTCGAGGTGACCATTGCCACCACAGTTGATTCCACCCATGCGGACCTCCATCCACTCGTATTATTTAACAGGGGGGGTCCCCTGTCATGCAGTGATAATAGGATACTTTATATTTTATGTCAATTATTTTAATGCGATTTTTTGGTTAATATCCAGATTGTCTAAGAATTCCTTATCATGTGACGTAATAATGACACTCCCCTTATATGTTTTAAGAGCCGCCTCAAGCGCTTCGATAGTTGTGATGTCCAAATTATTTGTCGGTTCATCCATGATCAGAAGATTCGCCTGATTTGCAACGATGGCTGCCAATAAAATTTTTGCTCGCTCGCCACCACTCAAACTTTCAGCCGGTACTGTATTAATGACTTCCTTTTTCAAATTGAATTTTAGCAAGAGGATGATTGCATCGTGCAACTCCATTCCGGGGGCCAAGTGACGCAAGTTCTCAACAGCACTCTTCTCGCCAATAGGAACTGTTTGCTGCTGATCTATATAAATAATTTTAGCTTCCCTACCAGGCCTATAAAGTCCTCCATATTCAGGTATTTGTCCAGCCAACACTTTTAACAACGTCGTTTTCCCTGAACCATTGGGACCCGTGATTGCAACTTTATCGCCGTTATGAACGTGTAGTGATATCGGACCAAATACTTTGTCGTCACCTTCGTATTTAGCAGTTAAGTTGCTTGCTTGCAACAGTGAGAACCGCTTGCGACTCTTTTCGCCAATCGTAAAATCAAGAGAGATTTCTTCTTCGGGTTTGTCAGGCTCTTCAAGTTGCGCCATGCGAGATTGTACCGCCTTGGACTGTCCAGCTAGGCTTGTCCCAGCCCTTTCTTTTCTGAAGTTCGCATTCAGTTTGTCGTTGTCGTTTCTTGTTTTTCTTGAAGATGCGGATACTGCTCGAGAGCTAAGACCTCTGGCCACTTTTCTCAAGCGTTTTCTCTCGGTCTCATACTGTTCATGGCGATCAGCCGTAGCCTCTTGGGCAACCGCTCTACTAGCCACATATTCGTCATATCCCATACCATACTGGACAACGCCGTCTTCCCCGCCAATAAGCTCAACGACTCGATTAGTAGCTGCTCTTAAAAAACGCCTATCGTGCGAAACCATCAAAAAAGCCGCCTTCGAACCTTGGATAAAGTTTTCTAACAAAACCATACCCTTATCGTCAAGGTTGTTGGTCGGCTCATCCAACAGAAGCACATCGTATTTTGAAGCAAATAGCGCCGCCAGTGATATTCTCGTCCTCTGGCCGCCAGAAAAACGCTCCAATCTTTCATCAACATCTATGTCAACCAGGCCTGCTTGTGAAAGCGCCCTGTTTAACACGCCGTCAAAGTTTTCTACATCATACCTGCTATACGAATCGAGCGCGTCTGAGTAAATCATCAGGGTTTTATCTGAAGAATCTTTACCTAACCTTTTACAGCTTTCCTCAAACTTACTTTTCGCAGCACTTACGCCGGTAACATCACCAACAAAATCATAGACTGTACGATCCAGCCAATCGGATAAATCCTGAGGTAGCATGCCAACTTCGTAATCGCCAGCAGTGATATCACCCCTAGTCGGTACTATTTCACCCGACAGCAACCTCAGTAAGGTCGTTTTACCGGCTCCATTGCGTCCAACAAGGCCAATTTTATCACCTCTGTTAATAGATAAAGAGACATCCTTGAAAACAAGATGCCCATTTATATCGTAACTGACATTCTCTGCGCTTAACATTGCATAATCCTTGTGTTAGTGCATATTATATACTAAATTTTGCAAATGTTCAAATTGTGAAAATCTGGTCGGGGTGATCCGACTTGAACGGACGACCTCAGCGTCCCGAACGCTGCGCGCTACCAACTGCGCCACACCCCGATAATGGTGTACTACCTGTAGTTATTTTACACTAGTTTAATTTGAAATTTTATACTGAATCGCTTCGTATTCCGGCTTGCCGGTTACGTAGTCATTAATCGTAACGCTTTTGATTTCTTTCCAGTTCGAATACGGAGCAGTCAAATTGCTGCTGCCAATCCAGCCAACATACCACCAAACCGGATATTGTTTAGCGAATGCCGACATGTCCTTAATTTTATGCGCATCACTGTATTTCAACATATCAAGCGAGCCATATTTATAAGTTACAGGGTCTATAAAATACACCGGATGACTAGCTGAGTTATAAAACACGACTTCATAAAACAACCAGGGCGTCGCAGCGATAATCGGTTGCCCATCAAGTCCATTGTCTTTCGCCGCCTGTACTATCTGTCTGGTTTCGTTAGAATCATTGGTATTTTTATTGTAGTTACCCAAATAATAAACATTGGCGATGCCAATAATCATCATGCCAGCAAGAACTATTGTGCTGACATATCGCCAGCGGATTCGCAAATATTTATAGCCGTAAGCCAGCGTTACGCCGATAAATAACGCGATACCAACAACCGATGTGATTAAATACCTATCGATGAAGGTTGGACGTATTGGAACAGAAATCAAAAAAAGAATAACAATCGGCACAAACGCTAACGTCATGATTAACCGATAAGATTTTTTGTCGGCGTTGTTAAATGATTTGTAAACCTTACGCGCCAATACTCCTAAGAATATAGCGGCAGCGATAAAGAAAAGGGCGAACCAAGCGGTTGTATCGCCAAGATCTCGATAATAAACAACGTTCGTCAGGAAGTTCAAGGGGGTTCCGGGGTTAACTGGGGGAATCCAAAAACCGGCAATCTGTACTACCAATGACTGACCGATGAAAAACGGCAGCCAAGGAATATATAAAATGAAAGCAAGTATATATGCGAATTTCCATTCGCGACTGAAGAACTTCTTACGAAACTCGCCTTTTTTAGCGGTTCGTCGAACATTATCGGCATGCCAAATCCAGTGTGCGATCCATACGATTGCTGCGTAATAATGGACCCACATACCTAATGAAACAAGAACTCCGTAAATTATCCACGGAAGTTTCTTCTTAGTTTGAACCGCATACGTCAGAACATATGTGGCAGCCAGGGCTATGGCTGCAACCAACATGTACATACGCGCCTCTTGGCTGTAGCGGATAAACATTGGCGAAAGCACCATAAAAATCAGACTGATTCGGGCGGCAGTTTTAGTAAAGAGTCGGTTCGTGAGCAAATAGCCGAAGATAATGGCAATTCCACCGAAAAACACACTCATACTGCGCAGCCCTATCTCAGTATTGCCAAAAATCATACTCCAAATTTTTAACAGCCAATAATACACAGGCGGATGGACATCGAATGCGGTATATCTGGCGATGTCGATAAAATTGTAGTGAATCATGTAAGCGCCAAAGGCCTCGTCAAACCAAATTGACGATTTACTAATTGTCCAAAGTGCAATAATTGCGTACACTATCAACGCAGCAACGATAAACCACCAGTCGTTGACTTCCAAGCCAAGTATTCGATGCTTTGATTTAAAGATATTGCCAAACATAATTAGTTAATCCAATTTTATCATATAACGCTGGAAATCACGCTGTAAATACGGTATAATCCATCAGGTAGCGCACCATCGGGGTGTGGCGCAGTTGATAGCGCGCCCGGTTTGGGACCGGGAGGTCGAAGGTTTAAGTCCTTTCACCCCGACCAAATTAAAAAGACGGCTCAAGTGGCGGTCTTTTTAATTTGCTAGGCCTAGTTCCACTCCCACCCCGCAATGATCTGAAAATTGTGGGGTGTTTACGAATATCTTTGCGCTTTGCACTTTCGCTTTCATACTACTGCTCACGAAACAATAATCAATTCGCCAACCCATATTCCTGGTTCGTGCATTAAACGCGTATGACCACCAGGTATAATTTCCGTTTTCCTTATTAAATATCCTAAATGTATCGACAAACCCATGGCTAAGCAGTTTATCAATCTGCTGGCGCTCAATCGGCGTAAACATGATGTTGTCTTTATTTTGTTTCGGCCGTGCCAAATCTTGTTCTGTATGGGCAATATTAAAATCCCCTATGATAATAATGTTTTTGTTTTTAAGTTCATCCAACCTTTCAAAAAACTTGTCATAGACATCCAGCTTGTACTTTAAATTTTCCTTGTTTCTACCACCGTGTGGGAAATACATATTAAGCAGTACAAAACCTGAGTATTCCAACTGTAAGATTCTACCTTCATAGTCAAATCGCTCCAGTCCAAGTTTCTCATTAATAGAAAGTGGAGCCGATTTCGTATAAACCGCAACGCCACTGTAACCTTTTTTGTTGGCGCAGTTCGTAACTAACTGGTAACCGTCGATATTTTGTAATTCATTCGGAATATCCTCGCGATTGGCTTTAATTTCCTGTAAACAGAGAATGTCCGGTTTTTCAGCGGAAATAAAATCGAGCAACCCTTTTTTAGAAGCCGCCCGGATTCCGTTGACGTTACATGAAACTATTTTCATTCCTAGAACTTCGGGTCTTCCTCGATCTTTACTTCACCGCGGTATAGCTTGGCGGCGTATTCTGGTTCGATTGGGTTAATGATGATTCCAGTGCCTAGTTCTAAGCCGGCCCAAATGTTCGGACGTGGAGAAACCTTTATGTGCATATGGTAGTCTTCGTTATTAACAGCATTTTCGATTAGATAATTATACGAAATGCCGAATTCATCTAGTTTACCAAGTATCATTTTGAGCGCAATTGCAATTGATTCTTTTTCAGGACGTGTCAAATCCGCAATAGTTCGAGTGTGCTGTTTAGGTATCAGCCAAGCACCATATGGATCCATACTGGCGTATGGCGCTAATACGAACAGGTGATCGTCTTCCCATATAACGCGTCCTTTGCCCGATTCTTTTTTGATAATGTCACAGTACGGGCAAGTCATATTTTCCAATCGATACTTATTGTAATCCCTGGCTTCCTTTTCGGTTTTCGGAGGCAACAGTGGTAATGCGTAAACCTGCGAGTGAGAATGTGAGACCGAAGCGCCAGCCTTACCGCCTTCATTCTTGAAAATAATCACATGTTTAATTCTGTCCATATTCCGAAGGTAATTGAATCTATCCGTATAAGCATTGAAGATGCGGACAATATGATCGACTGAAAAATCATTTATATCCAGCCCGTGCCTACGCGTTTCGATAATAACTTCGGTTTGGCCGTAGGCGCTCGGGTTATCTACTGTTAGAGCTGCAAATTTATTTACGACCGAAACGACCTCCCACTCACCATGATAATTATTGTCTTGATACGTGATTGTTTCGTTTTTGAAGTTCTGTGGGCAAAAATGGCAGGTCGCGTCAGTCTCGACTATATTACCCGTCCTATGCGGCCGTTTGGCACGATTCGGTGCAATTATAACGTATTCGTTTTTAAAATAATCTTTACGGATATGAGGCTTAGTCATTCTTATCTGTCCCATTGGTCCGGGAGGCTTCAAACCTAGCCCCGCGCTTATCTAGATACCTGCTGCCGATGACAGTGATTGATGCCACGGCTATGGAAACCCCTATTAATATGTAGAATACCGTAAATAACCTAACAAGGTCATTGGTCGGATGAACATCGCCATAACCGACAGTCGTTAATGTGGCAACGACAAAATAAAGTGACGTTATCCAGGTCCATCCCTCCATGTAGTGATAACATATAGTTCCTACGACAACTAAAATCCCTAACGCTGAAAACGCAGCTGCAACCTCTGGCCTTAATCGATATTTCTTTTTTGCCATGGAGTTAATATATCCCCTGTTTAGTTCTTAGCTAAATTATATCAAACATAAGCAATAATCGCAGTAGCGTATAGACAAGTTTAGTCCTTGAAAAGATCAATATCCGGATCCCTGGATAAAATTGCTAGCGCGCGTTGCGCAACTTGGTCAACTCTGGATCTCGACACGCCACGCTTTGAACCAATTTCTAAATACGTTTTAGGGTCGCGTCCATCAAGACCATAATGGTCATATAGTATTTCTCGTTGTTTCTCTTTAAGCCGACCAAGCATATCCCGAATGGCTTCTAAATCGCTCATTTTGTCCAGCCTGCCATCATCTGCTGCGTACCCCAAAATATCATTCAATGGCAAAGTATACTCTTGTTCTTGATCTGTGCGCGACTCTGCGATAGCTGACTTGATTCCATAGTAAAGGATGCCGGCGAAACGATTTCTAAAAAGTTGTACGTCATCGCTAGGATCGGGCTCGAAGGCTATACGCTTGTCGACCGATTCGATTATAGACACCAAGGCAGCTTGACGCTCATCTTCTGGGCTGACTCCGCCCATGATTGCAATTTCGCAATCGGCAACCTGTGCTAATCGTAGAACAATTTCGTTTCGGGCATTATTGTCACCTCTTGCAGCCCGTCTGTACATGTTAAGAATTTCTTCCCAATGTATCCTTGGTATGCTTTCAGATTTACCTGCCTCGTTATTTTTGGGAGTAATTTTCTCTGACATATTAAAGCCTGCCTCAAAGATGTAATATAACTATATTATAATAATTTTACCTAATTGTCTAATGCGGTTGGGTTTTAAAAGTTAAATTAAAGATGTTAAAAGTGGGGTTCACCGAAAATACCCAGACGATAGTTAGCGCATCGAAAGTGGCCAAGTATAAACGCTTGACTTAGGTAAGCCTATTTTGCAAATTCAATTGCACGGGTTTCGCGGATAACGTTGACTTTAATAGTACCAGGGTATTGCATTGTGCTTTCAATCTTGATGGCAATATCTCGAGCCAATTTAATAGCGCTAAGATCGTCGATTTCTTTTGGCTGCACGATGACACGTACCTCCCGGCCTGCACTAATAGCAAAGGCTTTGTCGATTCCTTTGAATCCAGTTGCAATATTTTCTAAATCACGCATTCGTTCGGAGAAGTTTTCAGCACTGATATTGCGAGCACCGGGACGAGCAGTTGAAAGTGAGTCAACGACTCGAACGATTAACGCTTCAGGGGTCGTGGCTTCGACGTCATCATGATGGGCTTCAATCGCATGGGCAATCTCTTCGCTCATACCGTATTTACGCGCCAGCTCAGCTGCTAGATGGTGGTGCTTACCTTCCATCTTGTGAGTGACCGCTTTGCCGGTATCGTGCAGTAGGGTTGCGGTTTTAGTGATGCGAACATCGGCACCGATTTCTTCGGCAATCAAGCCAGCTAGCTGTGCCATCTCGACACTATGCAGTAAAACATTTTGACCATAGCTAGTGCGGAATTTAAGTTCGCCTAACAGTCGTAGCATTTCTTTTGGAATACCAACAACGCCAACCTCACGGGCAGCGTCTTCACCGGCTCGATTAACTTCTTTATTGATCTCGGTTTCAGCCTTGGCGACAACTTCTTCGATGCGTCCCGGATGGATACGACCGTCTTTCATCAGAAGCTCTAAGCTCATCCTGGCGACTTGGCGTCTGACCGGATCAAATGAACTTAGAATAATCATTCCTGGAGTATCATCGACTAAAATATCGACGCCGGTTGCCCGCTGAAAAGCTTGGATATTTCGGCCTTCTTTACCAATTATCCGCCCCTTCATCTCTTCGTCGGGTAATTTGATAGCGGTAACTGTGCGTTCCGCGGTCACTTCTGACGACATGCGCTCCATAGCGGTTACTAGAATTGTCTGAGCGATATCCTCGGCCTCTTCTTTGGCATCGTTTTGTAATTTATTTACTAAACCGATTAGGTCTTGTTTGATATCGCGTTCGGTCATTTGCATCAATTTCTCGGCTGCATCGGCCTTAGTTAGCTTGGCAACCTTCTCAAGCTTGTCTTGCTGCTTTACTCGAATTTCACGAATTTCGTCTTTAAGCCCTTCGACGTTTTTCTCTTCGGCACGGAGTTTTTCACTACGCTTGTCCAGCTCATCAATCTTTTTAACGATTGAAGCTTCGCGCTCGGACAGTCTTTCTTCTGTCTTTTTAAAGTCTCTGCGGCGTTCGTTTTCCAGCGACAGTGCCTCATCTTTGGCCTTTAATAAAATGTCGCCGGCTTTAACTTTGGCGGCTGCAATTTCTTTGTCAATACTAGCCTTAGCCCCTGATTGACGGTTTTTCTCGTAAGCAACAGTACCGCCAACTCCAGCAAGTACCGCGATTACGGCAATTATAACCTCTAACATGGTCGTTCCTTCCCCGCCTGCAGCTCGTGATGTTATCTACAATTTATAAGAAATGGTTGTATTCGCAGTCAATAAGCCAGTGGCGTAGGTTTCAAAAAAATATTCAGAAAGTCCAAACGGACTCGTATCTATATTAGCCTTTTTTATGTCAAGTGCGCAAGTTATTTTCGTGGTTTTGTGATATTTGGGCCGCGATCGTAAAATGGTAAGACGATTTTTTCGTCCTTTCCGGCCTTTAGTTTTGTCAGAACTTCATCCTGCCAATTATCGCCACGTCCGCTAACAATCGGGATGTTTTGCGCGTCGGCAATGGTATTCATTACCGTAAGCCCAATTCTAAGCCCAGTAAAGCTGCCAGGACCTTCAAGTACGCCTATAGCCGAAATGTCGGTCCAGGTCTTATTGTGCTCAGACAATATCTTTTTAATATAGCCAAGTAACCACTTGGCCAGATTTCTATCCGACTCCCAACTATAGTCCTTACGCCAATCGCCATCGATTAGCGTAATTTTGCAAATAGCCGAACTGGAATCTAGTAGTATAATCATTTATCCGATATTACCCTCTAGGGTTTGACTGCTTTCGCCGCTCGCAGTTATTTCAAATTTCCTGGCAAATTCGGACGGCGAGGTAATCAGGATTGTCAGTCTGTCGGTGGGCAATACGCCCTCGACGACACCACCCCATTCTATAATCGTAATAATGCCGGGTTTGCCAATTTCTTCACCAAGTTCATTCGCCATAATCCCAGCATCATCAAGACGATAAAAATCATAATGAGATAAAGTCAAATCATCGCGCCCTTTATAGACTCGATTAATCGTAAAGCTTGGGCTTTGAACGTATTCGTCGATTCCTAGTCCGACGGCAATCCCTTTTACGAGAGTTGTTTTCCCAGTACCGACATCACCAACCAGCTCAATAACTTCCCCACCGACAAGAGCTAGGCCAATAGCCTGTCCAAAGGATTTCGTCTCGTTTTCGTTTTTTACCTCTTTAATCATCAATAACATTATACCATCTGATACTGGTGTTTTTTCAATCTGTCGATTACAATAGAGCACAAGCAGTATGCGTATTCCTGATGTAACCATGAAGAAATTGCTCATACGCAGTGGTGTGGCTACTGAAGAGCAAGTTAGCGCCCTCAAGGAAGAGGCGTCTCGTTCGAAACGCTCACTACAAGACGTTGCTACCCAAAATGATATTATCGACGATAAGACACTGGCCAAAGCTTTTTCCGATTATGCCCAAATACCATATGTAGAGCTATCGTCCAACGACATAACCTTTGATGTTTTAAATAAAATACCAGAAAGAATAGCCCGGCAGTATAATGCGATTCTATTCAAGGTTGATAAAGATGGAACAAATAATCTGGCGATGGATGACCCGGACGATGTCCCGGCGGTCAACTTTATTGAAAAAGAAATCGGCACGAATACTAAAATCTACATTGCACCGCACAGCAACATTCTTTCAATGCTGGAACTTTATCGTGGCGATGTTAGCCAAGAACTTGAAGAAGTTATCGATATTCAAAGGGCTGATGAAACCGAAGAGGAAGAAAAGGTAACCGAACAAGATATCGGCGAACAATCCCCTATTGCCCAAACGATTAATCTGCTTTTAGAGTCGGCTATCCGCTCGCATGCCAGTGATGTCCATATCGAACCACGCGAGGGTTTTGTTCAGATTCGCTATAGGATTGATGGTGTGCTAAAAGAGGTAAACCGATTACCCCACAATGTGCAAATGGCTCTAATCAGTCGTATTAAAATTCTTAGCAATCTAAAGATTGATGAACGACGCGTCCCACAGGATGGGCGTTTTAAGATTAAGGTTGGTGGTAAACAATACGCCCTTCGTGTCAGCTCGCTGCCAGTTTCCGACGGCGAGAAGATTGTCATGCGTATTCTGGACGAATCCAATCAAGCGGTGTCATTGGCATCCCTAGGCTATTGGGGACAACCGCTTGCTTCAATTAATTCGGCCTTAACGGAAACAAGTGGCATGATACTTATTACCGGACCTACTGGTAGTGGTAAATCGACCAGTCTGTTTAGTATTTTGACAATCTTAAATACTCCTAAGGTAAATATTTCGACAGTCGAGGATCCGGTTGAATACAAAATACTCGGGGTTAACCAGACACAAACCAATGACAAGGCCGGTATGACGTTCGCCAATGGACTGCGTTCACTGCTTAGGCAAGACCCTGACATTATCATGATTGGTGAGGTTCGTGATAGCGAAACCGCCGACCTGGGCGTCCAGGCGGCTTTGACCGGCCATTTAGTATTTACCACCCTTCACACCAACGATGCCGCTACCTGCTTGCCGCGTCTCCTTGATATGGGGATTGAGCCATTCCTTATTGCTAGCACCGTTCGCGTTGTTGTTGGCCAAAGACTTGTTCGCCGGGTTCGGCACGAAACCAGACAAAGTTATAAACCGACCGAGGCTGAAGTGGCGATGATCGTAAAGATGTTTAATTTAAAACCAGGACAAGATTTCAGCTTTATCCATGAGCTTGAGAAAAAGGCCGCATCCGAAGGAGTTGGTGGAGACACTCCCATGGGTACTGACGAACATGGTATTATTAGTCTATGGCGAGCAGACCCAAACGACAACGAGGAGGGTGCTTTGGGTGGATATCGAGGCCGGGTCGGTATATATGAGGTTTTAACCAACACTGTTGCCGAACAAAAGCTGATTGTATCCAATGCCACCAGTAACCAACTACGAGAACAAGCTATGGCCGAAGGTATGCTAACCATGCAAATCGATGGGCTAGTAAAAGCTTTACGTGGCGAAACCACTATTGAAGAGGTAATGAGGGTAACCAAAGAACTGATATGACAATATTTTCATACATTGCGGTCAATGATGCGGGACAAACGATCAATGGTAATGTTGACCAGTCGGACCGCGCCACCGCTATTAACGCGCTAACGAAACAAGGGCTTCGACCGGTTAGTATTAGTGAAACCAAGCCAAAAGCTACCACATCTGAATCTAAGAGTATGTTTGGACACAAAAAGGTCAAGTCGGATCAATTGGTCATGTTTACGCGCCAACTCAGTGCTATGATTAGCGCCGGTGTTCCGCTACTAAGGGGGCTTACGGCCCTGTCTGACCACGTTGCCGATAACCCACTACTAAGAAGCATTCTACTGGGTGTAATCCAAAGTGTTGAATCGGGTTCGACCTTCGGCGATGCCCTAGCGAAGTATCCAAACACATTTAATGATATATATGTCAATATGGTTCGTGCCGGTGAAGCGGCCGGTATTTTGGATGAGATTCTGCAACGTCTGGCAACGCAGCAAGAAAAAAGTATGACGATGCGTAAAAAGATTAAGGCCTCAATGGCATACCCAGTAGTTTTGTTATGTATAACCGTCACCGCTTTCTTTGGGTTAATGATTTTCATTATTCCGCAAATTGGTAAAATTATGACCGACCTCGGTGGTCCAGGTGCAAAACTGCCAGCTATCACTCTTGTCATGTTAGGCATCAGTTCATTTATTGTTCACTATTGGTACTTAATTATTATTATTTCTGGTGCAGTTGTTTACGGTGTTATGAAATATATAAAAACAAAAAAAGGCAGGTATCAGTTCCACTCCTTACTACTTAAGCTGCCTATGTTTAATACAATCGTTATGAAAGTTGCAGTAGCCCATTTTGCCCGCACCTTCTCGGCGCTTATTGAAGCCGGGGTTGCAGTCCTTGAAGCCCTAACCGTTACATCCAGAGCTGTCGGCAACTCCGTATACGAAGAGGCTTTAGTCGAGGCGGAGAAACAAGTTAAAAATGGTAAGACGCTGTCGTCCGTTATGGAAGCCAACAAGCTGTTCCCGTCAATCATATCGCAGATGCTTTTGGTCGGTGAAGAGACCGGTCAAACCGACAAGGTTCTCGTAAAAGTGGCAGACTTTTACGAAGAAGAGGTCGATGACGCCATTGCCAGTATTAGTTCGATTGTCGAGCCGATTATGATTATAATCATGGGATCAATGGTAGGGTTAATCGCTTTAAGTGTTATGCTACCTATCGCCCAACTTTCCCAAAACGTTCGCTAGAAGCATATACACCCCAAAACCCTCATGCTATAATTGTCGTATAATTCACTAGTGGGCATATGACGAAACTATTTTATACAGACAAACCGATAATTGGCCTGGATATCAGTAATACTGGTGTTAAAGTTATGGCCGTAGATATAAAGCGGTGGTTAGTTCTAGGTTATGGGTCAATTGATCTCGAACCTAACAAAGTGAAAGAATCTCTTGAGGGTAATAGCACCTACCTGTCAGATAATATTCAATCGCTTATCAAAGAAAAGTTGGTTGGTTCTTTGCCTAGTAACCACGTTGCCATCAGCGTACCAACCGACCGCACCTACACTAGAACGTTTAACCTTCCGATTAGTGTTTCCAAAAAGCTAAAAGATGCGGTCGATTTAGAGGTTGATCAATACGTCCCCGTCCCAGCTACAATGCTCTACATCGATTACCAGGTAATCGAAAAAAATAAGAAAGAAATTACCGTACTGATGAGTGCCGTGCCGAGAACGATTGTCGATAAATGTATAGCTGCAGCTGAAAGTGCCGGTTTATCAGTAAGCCTTGTTGAACCGGGTATGAGTGCTGTCGCCAGACTGTTAACTCAAACCGAGGATGGACAACTTCCCAGCGTAATCGTAGACATCGGCCCAGCGACGACGGATATAGCCGTTCTCGACGGTGGTAAAATCCGTGTTACCGGAGGAGTTGCAGTCGGCGGGAATACCCTTACTTTAGATATAGCAAAAAAACTTGCCGTCACACTTGAAAACGCTCATCAGCTGAAAGTGCTAAATGGGCTTAGCGCTGGACCAAGACAGGAAAAGATTAAAAATGCCATTGAGCCTAGCCTAAAACAAATGATTATCGAAACGAGTAAGGTAATGCGTTATTACAATGAACGCATCCGCGATGACCGCAAACTAGAGCAATTATTGGTTGTCGGTAGCGGCAGCAATATGCCCGGAATTGGTGAATATTTCACTAACGAACTAATCATGCCGGCGCGCGTGGCCAGCCCGTGGCAAAAACTCGACTTCGGCAAACTACCAGAACCAGCTCGCCAGTTTAGACCGCGCTACATAACCGTCGCCGGACTTTCCAGCATTGAACCGAGGAGTATCTGGGAATGATTAATCTATTGCCATACGAAACCAAGCAGCAAACTCGTAACGCACGAATCAATACGATTTTACTAAGAAGTATAGTGGTTCTAGGGATTGCCATAGGATTTTTGGCAATCGCCTGTTTTATAACCTATTTCTTTATTAATGACACTGTGTTATTAACCAAATCGGCAACCGTAGATAAATCTTCTGCGAGCATACAGAGCGAAGCTGATACTATAAAGACGAACCTCGCCAACGCCAAGACTATTTTGGGGCAAAATAATGATTTCAGCAAAGTTATTACTACAATCGCCGCTATTATGCCGGATGGAACCGACCTAATGTCATTGTCGTTAAACGATGGCTCGTTCGGGACAACTACAAGCCTGCAACTACTAGCAACCAGCCCTAGTGCGGCGAAGATATTACAAAGTAGTTTCGGCGCGTCAAGCGATTTCTCTAATTTCAAGCTGATTTCAACAACCGCCAGCCAAAGCCCTAATGTGACCTACCCATACCTAATTAGTTTCAGCGTTACAGTAAATAAGGTGGTAAGCCCATGAACAAAACTCACTTCAGCGCATCAACTTTACGCATACTACTAATTTCCTTGATGGTAATTCTAATTGTAGTCCTAGTGGGTGGATTTTATTTCGCTCAAAACTGGCTACTTACGGACGCGAACAATATAAAAGTAAAAAGTTATAGCTCAGTATCGGGAGCACTTAGTTCGAACGAATTAATAAGGCTTCAAAACGACGTCAATGCTCATAAAACCGTGTCAACCGAGGCAACCCAGTTGTTTTATTCGAAGCAAAACTATGAGGGCGCAGTCAAACAGGATTTAAATAATTACGCCTCAAAAACCGGGATTACCATCTCCGATATAAGTGCTACGCAGGCTCCAACAATTGATGCCGGCTCCACGCCAGTCGTTGGATTGACACCGGAATTCTTTAGCGTCACCATAAATAACCCGGTTGCTTTTAATGGACTCCTTGAATTCATCAGAGCGACCGAAACGAACACTCCTTTTATGAAACTGACTGGGATTGATATTACTGGTAGTACCACTAGCCAAAGCGTAACCGTAAAACCAATGATCATAGAGGTATATACAAAGTAAGCTTATGAAACAACAATCAATTGGAAACCCACTAACATCGCTTACCAGACTACTGGTCCGCTATAACTTTGTGATACTTGTAATTTTAGTATCGGTCGGGCTAAGCGCTTCCGTGTTAATTCTCAATAACATACTTACCCAACCCTATAAAACTAGCAGTTCCAGCCAAACTACATCAACGATATTCGACCAATCGGCGATTAATCAGGTAACTAGCCTCGAGACCAGCAGTAGTAACACGGTCTATAAAAACCTGCCGACCGGCGACAGGGTCAATCCTTTCTACGAATAGTTGGCGATAGAGCTGAAAACGCTTATACTGGTAGTATGTTACTACCAGGATCAAGATTAATAGGTACACCGGTTATGGGTCTCCAAACCGGAACGCAACTGGCTACAACCAAAACTCCAGTGATTGACCCGAGTAATCTAAGGATTATTGCATATGAGGTAAATGGTCCGCTCTTGTCCGAAAGACCGTCATTTATACGTATTGCTGATGTCCGCGAACTGAGTGACGTTGGTATGATTGTCGACAGCAATGATGAGTTTGTGGGACTTAGTGACGTAATTAGCATCGAGAAAGTCTATAAATTAGGATTCAAGCTAATAGGTTTAAATGTGATTGATGAATCCAAACGCAGACTCGGTAAGGTCAGCGACTACAACCTGGACGTGGCTAGTTTTATAATAGAACAGCTTAGTGTCGGTCGAGGAGTGTTAAAAAGCTTGACTGAAACCACCCTACTAATCAACCGTTCGCAAATTATAGAAATAAATAATGATACGATTATTGTTAGATCTGGGATTGAGAAACTCGAACCTGTTAACGCGGCTACCCAACTGTCTTATATAAATCCTTTTCGAACACCAGCCCCGCGACCAGACAACAGTAACGTGGACTTAACGAATTTAGATTAGTCAGTACTATTGCTAATCGCCTGTTTTATCTCGTCGTAATCAAAGCCTAAGTTGGCCAGGTATGCGATAAATTTTTTATCATCAGGATAGTTTGCGCGTTTTTTAGCAACAATCTTTTTTAATTCGTCCGCGTCATTACGATCAGTCTCATTTAACAGCTGATGGATAATTGTGCTATTTATGCCTTTTACCATTAGTTCTGAACGAAGCTTTCGTTTACTAACGCCTTTATTCACGAATCTGTTTTCAATCCAAAACCGAGCGAATTTATTGTCGTCAATGTAGCCTCGTTCGGTTAGTCTCTCAAAAACGCGTGCAGTTATCTCCGGCGTCACGCCCGGCTTTAGTTCGCCATTTCTGTCGCGTTTTGGTCTGGTTTTTTTGTAGAGATACTGCTGCATTTCACGCGCACTGTGTGGTCGTATAAGGCTATACTCTAAGGCGCGCTCGTAGACTTTACCGAATTCACTTTCTTGCTCTAGCGCAGCTAATTCGTTTTCACTATATTCTTTACCAACTTTCATGCCGAGCTCAACCAGCTGATAGGTATCAAGACTGAATCGGTATTTTCCATCCACTGAAATATTAACGCGGTCTTTGTCGCGTTGTTGAGGTTTAATGGATGTGATCTTCATGTTAGCCCCTCGGATTTATTACTCGGCTTCTTTCGCAACTTTCTCACGAACTTTGGATTCGATTTCAGACAGAACCTTTGGATTTTTTCTGAAATATTCTTTAGTCGCTTCGCGTCCTTGACCGATTTTTTCTTCCTTATAGTCGAACCAGGCTCCGGACTTACCAACTATTTCGTGTTGAACTGCTAGATCCAAGACATCGCCTTCTTTGCTTATGCCTTCGTTATACATGATGTCGAATTCAGCAACCCTAAATGGTGGTGCGATTTTATTTTTAACAACCTTGACTTTGGTTCGATTGCCAATAACCTCTTCGCCTGATTTGATCTGTCCGGTTCGACGAATATCTAGTCGGACTGACGTATAGAATTTCAGGGCATTGCCGCCAGTCGTAGTTTCGGGATTGCCAAACATAACGCCGATCTTCATGCGGATTTGGTTAATGAATAAGACTGTCGTTCGACTCTTACTAATTATGCCTGTCAGCTTCCTCAGGGCTTGGCTCATCAAACGAGCCTGCAGGCCCATATGGCTATCACCCATGTCGCCATCAATCTCGGCTTGTGGAACCAAAGCCGCAACTGAGTCGACTACCACAATATCAACCGCGTTTGAACGGACCAACGTTTCAGCAATTTCCAGTGCCTGTTCGCCGTTATCAGGTTGCGAAACCAGTAGGTTATCGGTATCAACACCAAGCTTCCTGGCGTAGGCTGGATCAAGTGCGTGCTCAGCATCGATAAACGCAGCCGTACCGCCTTTTTTCTGGACTTCAGCGATTGCGTGTAGAGCCAATGTCGTTTTACCGGACGATTCGGGTCCATATATTTCTAGAATCCGTCCTTTGGGATAACCGCCGCCTAGCGCTAAATCAAGTGATAAAGACCCGCTACCAAAAAGTTCAACGTCGACAGTTTTAGTATCACCGAGCCGACGAATTGCCCCGTCACCAAACTGCTTATTAATTTGTTCCTGAGCTAAGCCCAGGGCTTTTAATTTCCCTTCAATTGCAGTTGGTTTTTCGCCCAACTCTGACTTCTCGGCCTTCTTTGCTGTCATATGCTCCCCTCTTTTATATACTCTAATTATACTTTGATAGGATATAATTTGCCATACTCGATTTCGTGTAAATCAAGTATAATGATAGCTGGAATGAAAAAGAAATCTGGTGGTTTTACCGTTATTGAGTTGGTTCTTATAGTCTTACTCCTTATTGTAGCTAGCATCATCTTCTTTGTTCAAAAAAATAACATAGAAGTTATAGCCCAAGACAATACCAAAAAGACCGCGATTAACGCCATGTATTACAGCCTTGAAAATGTTTTCTATCCGGCAAATAAATATTACCCGCAATCGATTAGTAGCACTAATTTACCGTCAGTTGATCCCGCCCTTTTTACCGACCCTAGTGGTAAAAAGATTGACACGGCCGGTAGCGCTTATACGTATTCACCATATAACTGTGTAAACAACCAATGTAAGAGCTACACCCTAAAAGCTACACTGACAAACGAAGCTGATTATATTAAAAACAGCCGCAACCAATAATTAAACTAGTTTTTGCTGACCTTTTATTAGACCTAAGTCCCTACCAACATGCTTGGATGCCTTTGTCGTTACTCTGCGTCCACGCGGCGTACGCTCAATAAAACCAATTTGCAGAAGATACGGCTCATAGAAGTCTTCTATTGTTGTCGCTTCGTCACCCGTCAGCGCCGCAATCGTATTTAACCCGACTGGGTTTGAGCCATAATTTTCAATGATACTAATTAGCAAATTTCTATCGCCCGGGTCTAGCCCCAATTCATCAACTTCTAGTAGCTTCAAAGCTGATTCGGTCGTTTTAACGTCAATAATTCCATCACCATTTACATCGGCGTAATCACGAACCCGCTTTAACAACCGGTTAGCAATACGTGGCGTTAGACGAGCCCTCATAGATAACATTTGTGCCGCATCGGGACTGATTTTACTATCCAGTATTTTAGCGGCTCGCTCGATGATGCGCGAGATTTCGTCGGTTGAATAAAATTCTAGCCGATGTATAATTCCAAAACGGTCGCGAAGTGGCGCCGTCAATGCTCCGGTACGGGTGGTCGCCCCAATTACCGTAAACTTAGGTAAATCCAATCTAACACTACGAGCACCTGGGCCCTTGCCGATCATAATATCCAGCTTGTAATCTTCCATAGCGCTATATAGAACTTCTTCAACGGCTCTACCTAATCGGTGTATTTCATCAATAAATAGTACGTCGCCATCAGAAAGATTAGTTAGCAGACTAGCTAAGTCCCCGGCTCTTTCGATTGCCGAGCCAGCTGTGACGCGAATATTCGCCCCCATTTCATTAGCAATAACCGTGGCCATTGTTGTCTTTCCCAGTCCTGGAGGCCCGTAAAGCAGAACGTGGTCAATCGGCTCGTGGCGCTTTTTAGCAGCGTCAATCGCTAGTTTTAAATTACTCTTTAATCTGTCCTGTCCGACATATTCTTTGAAAGATTTCGGACGTAGGCTTATTTCAATTTTCTGCTCGTCAGCGTCTTCTAGGCTGATAGTTGCGTCAGTTATTCTTTCAATAGCCATTATACTTTGCTCCTAAGCGCCTGGGTCACACGATCTGAAGTCGAAAGCTCGGTCGAGATACCTTCTAAAGCTTTCGTGGCGTCGCTTAAATTGTAGCCTAGCGCCATCAATGCTTCTAGAGCTTCGTCTTTTCCTGGAATATAGCTAGACAGGCCAATAATATCTACGTCGGACCTGATTGCATGTCCAACCTTATCGGATAAGTCAACAACTACACGCTCCGCAGTTTTTTTACCGATTCCGGATGCCCTAGTGATGTATACGGCGTCGCTACTAGCAATGGCATTACGAACCGATTCGGTATTTCCAAGTGATAAAATAGCTAGCGCTGCTTTTGGACCAACTCCCTGCACGGTAATTAATAGTTCAAATAATTTTTTTGCAATTAACGATGAAAACCCGAATAACTCTTGAGATTGTTCGCGGATGTGATGATATGTATAAAATTTGACGTTGGATTCAATTGCGGTGTTATCAAAATCACCAGCTGCTAGTTGAACTTCATAGCCGATTCCATGAACATCAACAATAACTGACGAGCCGAATTTTTCTACTACTTCCCCGGAAACGTGTGCTATCATGCGTCTATTATACTCGAGTCATAAGATAATGGGTAATTGCAGCTGCCAGCGCATCGGCACAATCGTCCGGTTGTGGTATTTTAGCAAGTCCCAGTTGAATTCGAACCATTTCTTGAACTTGCTTTTTTTCGGCTTTGCCGTATCCAGTGACGGTTTGCTTAATCTGTAGTGGCGTATATTCAGCAATAGGTAAACCAGCCTTTCGACCCGCCAACATTGCAACCCCCCTAGCATGCGAAACGCTCATGGCAGTTGTTACGTTTTGGGCGAAGAAAAGTTTTTCAATCGACATGACTTCTGGCTTCGTTGCGGCAATTATTTCCGTTAGGCTATCAAAGATATCTTCCAGGCGGACGTCCAGCGAGGTGTGTGCTGGGGTTGTTATTACTCCGGCATCAACCAGTTTCATTTTCGTGTCAACGACGTCAATAACCCCGAATCCTAATATGCCGGTCCCTGGGTCTATGCCAATAATTCTCATAGGTTCAGTATATGCTATTTAGACTATTCAGGTAAATCGACGGTTATATCTGCGTTGCTATGAATATTAACGACGTCGTCTAGATCGTCTAGAGCATCTAATACTTTAATAACCTTATTCGCGGTCTCAATATCCCCGACTTCTACTAAATTATTCGGAACGTATTGGAGTTCAGCGTTGGTCACAGTTAATCCCGACTTGATAATCCCAGCCCGAACTTTAGCAAGGTCCTTTAGTTCCGTATAAACCGTAAGTTCTCCGTCTTCTTCGATAGCATCTTCGGCGCCTGCGTCTAGTACCGCTAGCAGAGCGTCTTCATTAGTTTGAGCGACACGAATAACGCCTTTTCTAGTAAACTGAAACATCACGCTGCCGGCATCGGCAATTCGGCCGCCATTTTTAAATAGTGCGTTCTTAACTTCTGGAAATGTACGGTTTTTGTTATCGGTGGCAGTTTCGATAATAATGCCAACGCCACCTGGGCCCATACCTTCGTATGTAATTTCTTCTAGCACCGCAGCGTTTTTATCCGCAGCCCGATCAATCGCCCTTTGTATGTTTACAGCCGGCATATTAGCCTGCTTGGCTTTCTCAATAGCCATAGCTAGTGTTGAATTCATATTTGGATCAGTTCCGGCGCGCGCAGCAATAGCGATCATATTTCCGATTCTTGTAAAAACAGCACCGCGCTTGGCGTCTTTAGCCCCTTTTTCGCGTTTGATTGTTGACCATTTGCTATGTCCTGACATTTAGTATGCCTCCAGAACTCAATATTTCATATTTAGCACTATTATAACAGATTAGTGTCATTAGACACGAACACACTTCGTTAAACAAAGCCCAACCGCGAAATTAGCGATTACGCACCACATTGTTTATACATAACCAAATTCCACTCTTGTTTGAGCTTTGCAATTATTCGCGCGGTTTTTTTAGCTGGGGGAAAATATACTTTAATGAGCTTGGTTGTATTATTTTTGTATTTTCATATATCTTCATCGAGACGAGGTGTTTATCTGCGCTAATAATTAAATCTGCTTGGCATTCGGCAGCGCATTCCAAAATTTTATTATCATCAGGATCAGCTTTTACTATTGCAAGTTTTTTCTGAGGACGAATTACATTTACCGACTGTTCTAGTCGATTAATCCAGCGTACGACAGTCTTTCGATCGAAGTGAAATTTATTTTCAAGTTTATCTTGCAGCTCTGCTATTATTTCCGGAGATGTATAATACTCGGCCAAATTTTGAGATGTTGAGTCCTCGACCAGACGATATAGCAGGCTGTCGGGGTTTAGGGCGGCCGAAATATAGACATTGGTGTCTAATACTACTCGGATAGGATTCATCCCAAATAATCTTCTATTTCATCTACGTTGTTGAGGTTTAGCTCGTCTAGCTTTTCACGAACTTGCGTGCTCATATCCTTCCAGGTTCTTTCCCATGTGGCTTGGTTGAGCAAACGACGTATCACGACACTTCTAGAAACGCCATCCTCTTCAGAGAATTGATCTATTACTTTTTTAAGTTTGTCATCTAGTGAGATACTTAATGTTGTCATGTAATAAGTATAACAATTTGTTTGTTATTTAGCAACAAGCTTTTTGTTATTTGAATTATATTCGAAACCCCATACCTTATCAAAATTAAATAATCTATCGAATAGATAGATTATTTAATTTGGAGGGACCAGTGGGACTTGAACCCACGACACCCTGCTTAAAAGGCAGGTGCTCTAACCAGCTGAGCTATGGTCCCATAGCCCGACGTCACTCATAAAAATGTACCATTAATAGAGGTGGTTTGTCAATGCTTCTTGTGATGGTCGCTATGTTCATGACCGGGCCGAGTTAAGAATAAATCAATAATTGCTAGTATTAGACCAACGCCAATTACTGACATACTATTATTTGCTAACCAACTATAGACATCCGACCCGAAACCTTGCAAGATCAGCGCATGCGACAGCGGTTCGATTAAAAAGGCCATCGCTAGAAGCGTAAATAGAAGCGCACCAATAACCCTGCCAATCAATGACTTGTATTTGTCACCATGAAATAGCAAAAGAACGGCTGGCAAGAGAATGACTATACAGGAAATCGCGGCATTCGCAACTGGCGTCGTCGGAGCGTTAAAAACACCCGCCACCAGGCCGGCTTCATAGCCCCAAATTCCATTAAGTAACGATCCGGCCGCTAGGGCTAACCCCAGCAGCCCGAACCGCCTTCTCGTAATAAATGCCGCGATAAACAAAATAACTGCAACCGCCAAGTAAACTAGTAGGACACCCATTAGTTCACCCCCGTTATATTGCCTTGAAAACTGGCAAATTTGTTTAGTGAGATTGACTCGCTAGTCGTCGTCCCGGCTGGCAACTCTACGACATATAATGCCGGCGACTTTGGTTGGTAAATCGTAGTTTGGTCGTCGATAGGTGCGTTCTTGACTATATAAATAACTTGTTTCGCTTTGTTCAGCCAGACGATATCGATTGGAAAATTCATATCCTTCATCCAAATCCCCCAATAGTCTTCCTTTGGAAAGACCATTAGTAGCGCTTGGTCCGAAGCTAGGTCCGTTTGGCCGGATAAGCCCTTGGTCCGTGACGCCTCGGTCGAAGCGATTTTAATATTATATATCCCATCTCCTAACCACAACTTGGTTTGAGGTCGAGTTATCATAGGTAAAAATACAGTTAAAAAGGTAAAGCCGACAATTAGAACCACACCAGAAATAATCAACGTTGTGCTTAGATTTCCCGACATAGACTGCCTGTGAAATATCATAAGCATATTATAGCAGTACTGATTGGCTATGCGCCGACTTTGTCTTTTTTGTTGCGCCTTTTAGCGTTGTTCTCAATGTATTCAATGATTTTCGTAGCTACATCGCGTTTTGTAACCAGTTCAGGTGTTTTAATACTGGCAGACGAATTAACTTCTAGTACTAGTGGTCCACGATTACTACGCATCATATCGACACCGCAAATTGGCAGACCCATGGCTTTAGCAGCTTTTACGGCAGTTTTTGCTTCATCTTCCGTCAGTTTAACTGCTTGACCAAAACCGCCTTGATGAGTGTTGCTGCGAAAATCATCGTCTAGGCTCTGCCTTTTAATACTGGCAACTACCCGGCTACCAACTACTAGGGCACGAATGTCCTGGCCGGCCGATTCTTCGACAAATTCCTGAACCATAAAACTCACACCCTCAACATAGAATGCCTGCATTACAGCCTTGGCTGCTTTCGGGGTTTCCGCCAGCACAACTCCATTACCGTGCGTGCCACGAGCAACTTTGATAATAAGCGGAGTTCCACCGGCTAGTGAAATAACGTCTTCAAAGTTTGCGGTCTCTCGGGCGATAACGGTTTTTGGGATAGCGACTCCGGCTTTTGCAAGTATTTGATAAGCTCTAAGTTTATCGCGCGAACGAGTAATTGCGATTGAGCTAGCCGTAGTAAATGAGCCCTGGCTTTCAAATTGACGAGCTACTGCGGTTCCGTATTTAGTATAGCTTTGGGCTATCCTAGGAATAATGGCATCAAAATATTCTAATTCTTTACCCTTGTATCTGATAATCAATTTATCTTTTTCAACCGAAACATAACATTTTGCATAGTTAACGATTTGGACATCATGACCACGTTCCTTTGCAACCTCTTTGAGTCGTTTGGTAGTGTAATTGGCTGCGCCTTTTGACAATATTGCGATTTTCATGACTTAGGTCTCCTTGGATAGTTTAATGATTTCTTCTTCTAGTGCATCCTTACGGGCTTTTTCTTCTATTAGTAGGGGGCTGCCTTTAGTAACATCTACTAGAAACTTATGCCTTAGTAAGCTCCGGCCGATCAGTATTGGGTATAGTTTAGAGCTTCTATCCGCCAGTGTAAAGGTTCCATTTATTAACTTACCTTTTATGGCTATTTTTAGTTTTACTTTGTAGCGCACTTCACGATGGCCGAACGAATTTGACACTCGCGTTATAGAAAATTTATTTGGTGAAAATTCATGAACTTCGCCCGTATAGTGTTTGGATTCTGGTCCGAAGAAAATTACTCTTAAGCAGCCGGCTTCTTTCTTTATACTATGCGCCCAAATACTGCTGCCATCGGCTCCGGTATCTATTTTTGCCGGCACCTTAATAGCTGAAAGCTGAGGCAGATCAACTCTTTCGGCACGACCAATAAGCGCTAGTTCTTTCATAATGAAATAATAACATAATATTATACTATTTGCAATAGGTTTTGTGTCCTAAAACCTCTGTTATTATTCCCCGCTTAATATTTCAGCGATCATATTAGCGTATACTTTTGCCTTTTCGTCTTGAAAAGAGCCAGAAGAGATCATCGGCGCATGGTTGACCTCTAATATGTAAAACTTTCCATTGGTATTATCGATAACAACATCAACACCGCTAACCTCGAGTCCCTCGACGCGGCTAACCTTTATAGCCATATCTAAAATAGCTTCATTCATATTTTCCAATGGCACTATTTCGGCTGCACCGCCTTGCGAAGTATTATTTAGGTGGCTGCCGCTTTCAGCCATACGCCGTATTGCAAACACCGGCTTGTAATTAAGTACTAATATCCTGTAGTCGCAATCGTTTGGGATAAACTCTTGTAACTGAAAGTGAACGTCGGGATTATCATTGCTTATTTGTCGCATTTCATCGGCTGACGACACTACAAAATTAAGCTTCCCCTTATTGCCGCGATTGTCTTTGAATATAGCCTTGCCGCCCAGTTCCGGCAGACATTTAATCATCTCATCGAGCGGTCCGTAAAACGTCCGCGGCAAAGGTGCACCCACCGAATAGTGCTCAAATGCAGCGCTCATTTTATCATCGATTATTCTATCCAGATAAGAGTCGATGAATTTTATTCCGTGCTTTCGGCAAAATACAGCGACCGCATGAGCTTCAGCATCTAGCGCGCCTATATGACGAATAATAACTAGGTCGAAGTCTTTAACATCGAGATTTTGGGCTGGATTTGTGATCTTAGCATCGTTCGTGGATACCTCAAATAACATCTCACCAATCTCAGCGGTTTTAATTTCAACGTCGTCGCCAAGCAGGCGTCCAACTTTTGCAGCAAACGGCACCGCTGCTGATTGCATTCCTATTCTGCTGCGAAATAATAGTAAAACTTTTTTCATAATCTTTCCTTGGTCATAACGTATACCTAATAAAGTGTCAATGTTATTCCTCGGCCGTCGAGAATAGTCTCGCCGCATCTTGGTCGGTTGGATCAAATTGACCAGACAGAACCCATTCTATCTTCTCGCGTCTCTGTTGATCTGGTAAGTCCTTAATTTCCAACAACCATTTTTTTACCGACTGATCGCCGTCATTATATGATTTGTCACGCGCATCGACTGCATTACCTCGTGACGTTCTAAGTACTGTTTTGTAGGCTTTTGCTTTGGCGGCATGAATATCATCTACCTTTTTAATCCCATCAATAATAGCATAGCGACGCCAGAGTAATTCTAGAGTTTCGCGAAAATTACGCCTTTGCCCGTTTCGGTCTAATCCTAATTGAAATCCAATTGACTCATAATACTGCTGACCGGCAGTCCGTTCTTTGCCGGTTACTATTTGCTCGAAAACCGTACATAAACCTTCCTCGAAAGCCGTATTGGTATACGACGGCATGCGTTTGGTGGGACTTTCTTGAGCAAGTGCATTCCGACTACGCAGCAAATGTACGGCTTCGTGAATCGACAGCGGATTAATGCGCTCGCCTCTAAATGCTGAGCCCTTACCACCAACATCAATGGTTTTACTGATGGGGTTTTCTTCAGTTGTTTGTTTCTCCGTTAAACGGGAGCAATAGCCATCTTGATACAAACCAAAGGCGTCCAGGGTCTCATCAAAATACGGCAATGAATCGTCACGGTTGACCTTTTCGGGAATGTCACGGGATAAAATGGTTGCTAGGTTTGGATAAATTGTCACCAAGTCAGACTTAAATAGGTCCAATGTCCCTTTTTCTAGCTCATAATGAGTGAAGTTCTCGGGTGGTGCTCCTGCACTATTAGTACCATCCAGAAATTCCTGAGCTACCAAACGTTCAAGAGGCGTGGAGTCTGGGCTTTCCATAACTTTTTTCGCTTTGTCACGATCTTTGGCTACATAATAATTAAAACGATCTTCATTCATCTCACCAAAACGCTCAAAGCTACGCACGCCAGCGTTATCACGAATCCGCTCTACGCTAGCATCAGGATTAATAGCCTTCGCACCTATCATTTGAACGATGACTAATTGTCGTTGAGTTTCTTGCAATTTAGCTTCCAGTGCTTCAAAGATGTAGGTTTTTTCCTCATCAGTCGCATCCGTCTGATTAAGCTGCCTCATTAAATCCAATAGTTGACGAAGTTGGTTTTCTAGATCAGTAAATCTAAGGTTGGGGTATTTTATTTCTGGCCAAGCTGTTCTAGGCGAGTCAATAAAAGCGTTCTTAGTGGTAGCCCGCTGCTCAGAGTCTTGTTTGGAGTCCTCACGAATAGCGTACGGAACATTGGATGCAGGAATATCTAGTGATTCAAGAGATTTGATTATTGATTCTATATCTGCCATGCTATCTATATTCTATAACAATTCATGAAAGAAACTACTCTTTTGTGGACTAATTGATTTAAAACTCTTCCAAGATTTGCTTTTGGTGGCGACTCAGACGGGTTGGGGTATCGACAACGATACTCACAATATGTGGACCGCGACGATCGCTTTTCATATGAGGCACGCCATGGTTAGAAAGTTTGAAGTCGGTGCCCGATTGCGTACCAGCTGGTACTTTCATACGGACTTTGCCATCAACCGTATCGACATCTACTTCTGTGCCTAACGTTGCATCAACCATGCCTATATGCTGTTCAGATAGAATGATGTCACCTTCACGAGTAAATTGTTTATGGGCTTTGACGCGAATATGCACGTATAGATCACCTTTTTCGCCCTTGCCGATAGCTTCGCCATGACCGTGCAAACGAATCGTTGCGCCGTCATCGATTCCAGCAGGAACCTTCAGATTAATCGTACGCTTGCGGCGTTCGACACCCTTGCCTCGACATACCGAGCAGACCTTTTCCGGCACTTTACCACTTCCGCCACAAGTATCACATGTGACGGTTTGCTGGATTGGACCGAAAATCGTATTCATAGCTTGATTGATTTGACCGGCTCCCTTACAGGTTGGGCAAGTCCTGAAGTCGTAGCCAGGTTCGACAGTTGTTCCATGACAATGCGAACATTCATCATCCATTTCGAGTTGGATTTTTTCTTCAACACCAAAAACAGCCTCTTCGAAGGTTAATTGCAATGAGACTTCTACGTCCTGTCCACGTCTTGGAGCTTGGGCTCGTCCGCCACCGCCACCAAAAAACTGACCGAAGATGTCACCTAGTCCGCCATCACCGAAATCGAAGTTGATATTTTGACTGTTAAAGCCACCAAATCCACCGAACGGATTACCTGCCGACGCGCCACCACCGCCACCGTTGCTACCGACACCAGCATGTCCAAATTGATCATAGCGTTGGCGTTTCTGGCTATCCCGAAGTACCTCGTAAGCTTCGCCAGCCTCTTTGAACTTAGCCTCATCACCGCCTTCTTTATCTGGGTGATACTTAACAGCCGCCTTTCGATAAGCCTTTTTAATCTCATCGTCTGAGGCGCCTTTGCTAATTCCTAAAACTTCATAATAATCACGTTTATTCATCTGTTATTATTGTATAAAATTAGCACTCTTATTGCAAGAGTGCTAAGTAATTTCCATTGAAGAAGCGGTCGGGGTTTCCCCCGACCGCGTCCTCATCACGCCCCTAGTCAACTAGGTGATCTGACTGGCCGATGACCGTACAGACGCCTGTAGCATCCCCACGAGTACATTTTCAGCCCGAATGCCACGGCAAACAACCCGAGCGCAACCTCCAGCCAGTCCCCCGATGGCTTCACCATCAGAAACACCAAAGCCACGAAGAGGGTCAAGGTAGTAGCCTTGCCGTAGGACTTTGCCGAGATGTCGGCACCGCGTTCGCGTACACCGTGCCGCATCCTCTGAACGTTCCAGTCACGCCAGACAATCAAGCCGGCGAACGGAATCAGTACGGGGAGCTTAAAGCACAGGACGATCATCACGATCAGACCGGCCAGCTTGTCGGCGACGGGATCTAGCCACTTGCCAAGCTCGGTGACTAACTTGAGGAGTCTGGCAACTTTCCCGTCGAACATGTCCGTCAACAGGGCGAGGGTCGCGACGATCGCTGGGAGCAACAGGATTGACCTTCCGTAGATGGTCATGTGGCCGAAATCGGCGAGGTAGAGGATGCCCGCCACCAAGCAGCCTATCGGCCGCGACAGCGTGAGCATATTGGGCAAGTTCACCCAATCCTTCCTAGGGTATTGGTCCACCACAGACATATGCACTACCTTCCGTAGGAATTTTGCGTAATGAGGTACGATTAGCCGCCTGGCTTGCAGGCGGCACCGTCTGAGTTAATTATACATATAAAACAATAAAAAACAACTTTTCGCAAAGAAAAAGAACTGCCCTTAATGCAGTTCTTTTTCAGTTTTTTGCCTAATGTTTATTTCTCATCGACAACTTCACCCTCTACTGGTTCGTCGCTATCCTTTTTGTCTTTGTCATCTGATTCTTTACCTTCTTCTTTTGGTTCGGCTGCTTTTTCTGCCGCTGCTGCTTGATACATTTTAGTACCGATTGGCATGATTGCATCATTTAATGCTTTCATGGCTGCTTCTAGTTCTTCTTTATCCCCGCTGGTTTGATGCTTTTTAGCTTCTTCAACTGCATCAGTAATAACTTTTTTATCGTCATCGCTGATTTTATCTTTGAATTCGTCAGGCATCTTTTCGGCAGAATAGATTGAACTTTCGAGCCCATTACGCGCATCGATAACTTCACGCTTTTTCTTATCTTCCTCAGCATGAGCCTCGGCTTCTTTTTGAGCTTTTTCGATGTCGTCTTTAGATAGATTACCACTGTTAGAAATCGTGATGCTCTGTTCCTTACCCGTACCCTTATCTTTGGCGGTGACGTTTAGGATACCGTTGGCATCGATGTTAAAGGTGACTTCGATTTGCGGAACTCCGCGTGGAGCAGGTGCAATACCATCTAGGCCGAAACGACCTAGGGATTTGTTATCTGCAGCCATTTCACGCTCACCTTGCGTTACATGAATTTCGACTTGTGATTGACCATCAGCCGCAGTACTGAAGACTTCGGACTTCGAAGTCGGGACTGTTGTATTGCGCTCAATCAGTTTCGTCGATACACCACCCATGGTTTCAATTCCAAGAGAAAGCGGAGTAACGTCTAGTAGTAGGATATCTTTAACGTCGCCGGCTAGAACTCCACCTTGAATGGCAGCACCCATAGCAACAACTTCGTCAGGATTAACACCCTTTAGAGGATCTTTACCAAAGATTTTTTTGACTTTTTCAACAACGATCGGCATACGTGTCATACCACCGACCAAGACGACTTCGTCAATATCCTTAGGCTTCAGGCCAGCGTCTTTGAAGGCTTTATTAACTGGCTCTTCAAGACGGTCGATCAGATCAGAGATTAACTCTTCAAGTTTCGATCGGGTCAGTTTATATTCGAAGTGCTTTGGACCGTCGGCATCGGCCGTCAGAAACGGCAGATTGATTTCAGTTTCAGTTGTGGTTGAAAGTTCTTTTTTGGCTTTTTCGGCTTCATCTTTCAGGCGTTGCATAGCGGCTTTATCGCCCTTTAGATCAATACCCTCATTGTTTTTGAATACGTCTAGGAAGTGATTGACGATTCGGTTATCGAAATCTTCACCACCTAGGTGTGTGTCACCGTTGGTTGATTTGACTTCGAAAACGCCGTCGCCTAGTTCAAGGATCGAAACGTCGAACGTACCACCACCAAGGTCGAAAACAACAATCTTTTCTTCTTTTTTACTGTCCAGGCCGTAAGCAAGGGCAGCTGCAGTTGGTTCGTTAATAATTCGCTTGACTTCTAGTCCGGCAATCTTACCGGCATCTTTAGTAGCTTGACGCTGTGAGTCGTTAAAGTAGGCCGGAACCGTAATAACAGCTTCGGTGACTTTTTCGCCAAAGAAAGCTTCAGCATCGGCTTTTAGCTTGGATAGAATCATAGCCGAAACTTCTTCCGGTGTATATTCTTTATCGCCCATCTTTACCGCTACGCCATCGCCTTTTTTGACGATTTCGTATGGCATGATGTCATGATCTTTTTGGACTTCTTTATCGCTGAACTTACGACCAATCAGACGCTTTACACCGTAAATGGTATTTTTAGCGTTCGTAACGCGTTGACGCTGTGCAATCTGGCCAACTAGTCGTTCGCCTTTCTTATTGATCGCAACGACGCTTGGCGTAGTACGATTACCTTCAGTGTTAGCGATTACATCTGATTTCCCACCGGTCATATACGCAACAGCACTGTTGGTCGTACCAAGGTCGATTCCAATAATTTTACCCATATTATTATATATCTCCTATTTAGTTATATTGTTTTATACTTGTTATAATTTTAGCACTCTAGGTATTAGATTGCCAATATGTCTATTATAGATAAATTAGCACTCGTATGTCAAGAGTGCTAATTAAAATAAAAAGGGGATTAATGAAAAACTCCTTTCTATCGGTGTTATTGGTTGTCTATTTAATGATATCTGCTACATGTAGGAGCCATAGAAATACTCCAATTGATAGCAAAAATCCGGAAACAGAAGTTAGAGCGATCGCAATCCCCTTCGGCGTTCCCCAGCTCATTGCCATGAATTTTTCGAATTCATCCATATCTTCCATCTCATGGTGGTGATTTATTTTACGCTCATTCTTATCTTCTTTTGACATATTGTCTCCTTTAAAATTATTTATATATCCAAATATTCAACCGGCTTATCTTCCTTATCTGATAAATTTTCGGTCACCTTATATAGGTCGGCTGGAATCTTGTCTCTCAGCTGTTCGACCTTTTCAGCTACAAATAGCTCTGAATAATTACTGTTTTCCAGATAATCGCCGCTTTTCTTCCACTTATCTGGATTAGTTAGCAAGCTGGCCTTTGAAATCGTTGTCAGGAGTATGGCTAATTTTTTCTTACTAGTTACGTATATCTTGGCGTTTTGGAATAGTGTCTTGTCGTCACTAAGACCCTGCCATTTACCAATTTGCGAACCGATAAAGCGCTGTTCGCGTTCCGATCCCTTTACGCCGACTTTGATGCTGATTTCTTTCATGCCGTCATCGCGCTGTTTGGAGCGAGAGACGAATTCCCTAAGAGCCCGAGCAATAACAGAGGACAAAGCTTCACCGGCTAGCTGTTGAGCCTCTTCGAAAAGATTCTCGTCTTTTTGGCTGACATAAATAGTTTTATTAGGCATGGTATAAGTATATATATACGTATACAGCGTGTCAACTACTTTTTGATATATTCTTCGGTTCGGTGCGCCAGTTCGGCGGCTTCGTCTGTTAAGATGACCAGGATTGGTTTGCTGGACAGATTAGCTATATTGGTGATCTCGATTGGCTCGAAGGCTTGTTCATTTGTCTTAGGGCTGACCATGAAGCCTAAATATTCCAATCTACTCAGGATTCGGGCTCTAATAGTCGCTGATCGCTCGCCTACCGTGCCGGTAAAGACTAGGCAACTGACACCGTTCATACTGGCGGCCATTTGGCCTATGGCTTGCTGCAGCCGGTAAACGAAGATATCTAGTGCTAGTTTCGCCCTGGCATCCCCCTTGGCCTCACTGGTAATAAGCTGTCGGATATCGTCGGAAGTTCCGCTAAGCCCCAGTAGACCGCTTTTTCTAAATAGGAACTCTTCTAGCTCACCAGGCGAAAAGCCTAGATTACGTTTTATAGCTAAAGCCGCTGAAACGTCTATACTGCCACTGCGGGTCGCCATTACTACGCCTTCTAGCGGTGAATAACCCATGGTGGTTTCAACGCTCTTACCGTCCTGCACAGCCGTGACGCTGCAACCGCTTCCAAGGTGGCAAATAACAGTCTTTGGCAGCAGTACATTGGCTTTTTCCAGCTTATCGACAATTGAACGGATAGAGACACCGTGAAAGCCGTACTTTTCAATTTCTAATTTATCTGCAAGTTTCGTATCGATCGCATAATACCTGGCATGAGCCGGTTTTGTGGCATGAAAGGCACTGTCCGAGACCGCAATAATCGGGGTGTCCGGAAAGCGAATTCGAAGTTGCTTTATCTCTAGTAGAGCGGTTTTAATATGCAGCGGTGATTCCCGACCGAGATCCTCTAAAACAGCCACAACTTCATCGGTGACTAGTTCGTCTTGCATAAACCGCCGGCTAGGATCAACGATTCTAATTCCAATCGCCGATATCTTGTCTGACTCTTCTAGTACTTTGTATTTATGAAGCAGAGGTAAGGTTCTATGTGGGGCGTTGCCAAGATTAGCGTCATCGTATTTTTCTAAGTATTTATTATCGCCGCAATCCAGTTCGCCAACGACTTTTTCATCGACTATTTCAAAGTGGAGATTGGCTTTTTTAACACCATCAACATAAAGGGCGTATTTGCGACTGGCGCTGCCCGGATTAACGATGAAGATTATAGATTTTTCAGCCATGATATCTTACTCAATAATACCATGACGCTTACGGTTTATCTGCCTATTTTTTCAAGTCAGGTTCGTTATCATTATGGCTATGTTATTTTTTAGATCATCTATCGTACTAAATTTGTACACAGTTCTTATTATCTCTGCAATTCCCAGGGGAAGGTCCCTAGAAGCATGTTTTAGCCCAAAGTCGTGTTTCGTAGGCGAGTACTCCAGCCTCTGTATCTCAGTAAATATCCTTGCTAAACTGATGTAAAAGTTTAGAGCACCGAGATAATCACCCCTCTCCAGCTCTTTTTCTACATCAATTTTCATTATTTTGAAATCATTAAGCAGGTACTTTTTTCTTTTGGATATTTCCTTATTAAATTTGTCTCTATCTGATGGTTTAAAAGTCACCACGCTTTTCTTATCAAAAATTATTTTGACTTTTTCGCCATCCATACCATCCGTAAACCAAAACTCTCGGCTAGCGGATTGAACGCATAAATCAATTATTAGGAACTTAGGGGTATTCTTGATATGGAAGAAGTGCTGCCTGATTTTTGGATGACCATGTTGTTTCTCAAAGTCGAAATCTAGAACACCTAGCCTAGATAAAATACTCCTAATGTCGCTTATCGTTTGTTCCTCTTTTCCGTCCGCGACATCTACCCATATGTCTATGTCGGAAAATTCATCAACCGTCCTAAGCCCATCAGCCCCCTCTAACCATAGGGCGTTAATATACTCTAGGGGCTGAAGATGAGTTGTTAGGTATTGCAGAATTAGGTTTCTGTCTATATTCATTTCTAAATCTTAGCACAAAAAGAGTTTGGCTATTTAGTTCATGCGTTTGGATTTAATATAAACCTATTTGCGCGTTACTTTGACCATGGAGTGACGGATTGGGCGGCCGTTTAGCATGTAGCCTGGTTGCATTTCTTCGGCTATTACCTCGTGTTCACCTTCACTATTTTCGTCGAATAGTACTGCTTCGTGTAAATCAGGGTTAAAAATCGCACCAGGGGCTGCGTCGATGCGCTTTAGATTCAATTCACTAAGAGACTTCTCTAGGTTCTTGACTAGACTGGATACGCCCTGAACCCAGGGATTATCTTTTAGATCCTCAGGCGTACAGCTTATTGCTCGTTCAATATTGTCGATAACCGGCAGAAGCTTCAAAATAGCACTGGACTGACCGGCTTCACGGGCTAGAGTTTTCTCAATTTCACTGCGCTTCATATAATTTTCAAAATCGGCCCGAGTGCGCTGTAAATCTGCCGTCATTTCGGCTAATTTATCTAATAATTCCTGATCTTTTCGGTTTTTCTTACTTTTTTCTACCATAATTACCTACCTATTATAATATTTCCTCTAACATCGCACCGGCGTGGCGGACTAGGCGCATGACTTTGTCATAACTCTGTCTGGTTGAGCCTAGAACTCCGATATAACTCCTGTCACTGTACGGTGAGCGGTAGCGGCTGATTATAAGGCTGACACCGCTATTCTTGCCAATCGGGTTTTCAGCACCGATGTAGACGTTAAGCGGTTCGTTCGGGGCGGCTTCGCGTAGCCAAGGTTCGAGGTTATCCAGTAATCTAGCAACTGATTGGGCGTGGTTGGCGCTGGCAAATTCCGGTTGGGAAAACAGGTTGGCAATTCCGTTCATATACAGCTCGTCGCCAATGGTTGCAATCCCTAAGTTGTGTGTCAGTTCAACCAAGCTATCTACGGCGCTTCTGATGGCCTTGTCGGCGTGATTAGTGTGTGTATTTACCCTGGCTTCAATCGCCTTCGTACTACGATCGAATCCTGGTAGAACGTTTAGGTTTGGCGTCTCATTTAGCATATTGACATAAAACCGGTAACCGGCGTCCGTCGGAATCCGTCCGGCGCTGGTATGCGGCTGAGTTATAAGACCCATTTCCTCCAGACGGACCATCTCACTACGAATAGTCGCGCTGGATACACCGAATAGCTTGGCCAGCATGACACTACCAATTGGCGCGGCAATCTCGGCGTGTTGCTCGATTATTGCTGATAATATCTGAATTTGACGCTCTGTCATAGCGATATTATACCGTGTTTTAGCACTCAATGTCAACGAGTGCCAGACTTGCTGTTACCGATCAGTTTCATTATACTTTAGGGTAATGGATAACACGGATAAGATTGAAAAGATCAGGCAGTGGCTAGGTGCGGGATCAATTAATATATTCGGTCGCCCCTTCGCTGGTAAAGACTACCAAGGAAAACAACTGATTAATCTCTTCGGCGGTGAAATGATCGGTAGCGGCGATATTCTAAGACACAGTAGCGCCGAGGTGACGACACGAGACGGCAAGCTTACTCCTTTTGAGGATTTTGTTAATATAGTGCTGCCATTCCTGGCTCAGCCTAGACTTAGTGGCCAACCGCTTTTTCTAAGCTCAATCGGACGCTGGCACGGCGAAGAAGCCGGTGTAATGGATGCTCTTAATAAGTCCGGACATCCGCTTAAAGCTGTTATATATCTCAATATATCCCCTACCGAATCTCATACACGCTGGTTAGCCCGCGAGATAAATAATGATCGTTCGGAGCGGTATGATGACACCGAGGCGGTGCTTAATGTTCGATTTAATGAATTCCAGCAAAAAACCATCCCGGTACTAGATTATTACCGGAATTTAGGGCTGTTAGCCGACGTCGACGGCAAAGGCCCACGTAATGAGATTACCAACCTCATCATCGACGCTTTGTTTGAATTTACTAAATAAACTTCAGGCTCTGGCTCGGCTGCGCGGATGCAGCGCCTTTGCTCCGAAGTTCCGATCGAAGATGTCGCCACCCCAGAAACCAAGGGTGATTGCTATTGCCAGTAGGTAAAATGGAACTGGAGATTCGTACCACGGTTTGCCACCGAATATCTGGCTGGCAAGATTATTAATAACTGACGTACTAGCGGCCGATGCCTCTGTTTGACCATTGACCTGTACGGCCGTTTGAACAACGGCGGTTTGACTTTGTTGATCAGTTAATCTGAATTTGATTTGATAGGTGTTTGGTACAGCGTAACTAAATTGAATCGGCTTATAGCCGGGGCTAGGCAGGCTGATTAGTGTCGGGTTGTTGTTAGCACTGTTATCGCCAAAATTTATAGATAGAGCGTATGGTGGCGTTCCACCCCAAACTATAACGCCCATGGTTTGCTCCGTCCCCGGGTTAAACAAACGCGGCACACAAACGACCGACACATGCAGCGGCCCGCCGGTTGGCAAATAGCCAGGAACATAGTCGGTACAACTCGAATAGGTTGATGTAGAAGGAACACCGGCGATGATTGAGGGGTTATCTGGTATGGAGGCAGCGACTATCGCCGTAGCCTGTGTGCTTGGCAAAGGAGTGGTGTCATAATCCGACTTCGTTACTGTCACTGTGACGGATGCGGTTGCGGGGCCGGCTTGGTTTAGATTGTCGTAATTCAAAGCCGTCAGTACGTTATCACCGAAGCCTAATTGAACCTGTAGAGTAAAAGTGCCTGTATCCGAACACGAAGCTGAACCAGCCGTAACTCCGTTATCTTGGATAACAACAAAAGTTTGCTCCAGGCACGTGCCAGATACACTTTCAATTAATTGTCCTTTTTCGGTATAACCGTCTACGGGACTAGTAATAACCGCACCGGTCTTTGGCGGTGGCATCGGGACAACCGCACCGACCGTTACGCTGCCTGATGACGGTGCGGGATACGCCAGAGCGATTCCTCCGAAGTTATACATAATAAAACCGACGACTAACAGCATGACAAACAGTGCCAAGTGCGAAGTATGACGATGATGAATAAGTTTTCCGGTATGTTTATGAGTAATCAGCCTGAAATGACGTATCCCAGGTAGCTTTACGCTAATATAGACTACTTTTTTGGAGGGTGCAAAAGCAGCTCGCCTTTTAGCTTTTACCTTTGGTTTTTTTAGAGTTTTTGGTGTTTTTGTTTTCATTTTTGGCTTTTTCGATTATACGCTTATTATACACTTTAATCATACGACTGAATACATAGATTACGGTTACTAAGATTAGTAGAATCACTAGTATTAACCTGTATGGTATTACCCAGAAGTAAATAGTGTTAGTAATCGCCTGTCCATGCGTTCCGTAACTCAGTGTCAAATTGGCCGTATATCTACCGAACATCCAGTCTTTATCGACTTTGGGCCCTATGAATCTTCGAATACTGTTCGGTAAAACGTTCGATTTATCCTGATTAACCGGCATAGTCGATACGACGTTGCCAAACATATCGGTTACTGAGATACTGCCAGTCGGTTCAACGTGAACATTACCGACGTTTTGTATGCGGGTTATGAAAAAGACAGGACCAGTTTCAAAGAGTGAGCTTTCTTTACCATTAACAGCTGATGAGGTGTAAAACGATGCCAAATTGGCTTGTTCGTTTATATTACCAGCCACAGTAATAAGCATAAGCACGCCAGCACTAGCCGACAAACCAACTCCGGTACTTTTTAGCGTCGGCGCAGTTCCTGAGAATTGTATTACTCCATAATGGCCACCCGGCTCAGCGTTACTTGGAATTGTAATCTGAGCGGTTACGGTACTCGCCTGGTGAGCATTAAGGTTAAATTGTGGCAAGATATTGACCCAAGTTCTAATTGATGAGGCCGGGGTTAACTTGGTGTCGATGAAAATATGTGGCGTACCGGTTTCACCGGCTGCCCCAAAATCGCTGATTGACGTTTTGTACAATAAATCCGTACCCGTAACGTTAGTCACATTAAGATTAACGTTATAGGTATTACCCTTGCTGCCACTTAATTGTACTAAGGTCGGGCTGATCTGTATGCCCTGAGCGGCATTAGCGTTGGCTGCCTGGGCGCCAACAGGAGCGGCAACAAAACCAACCAGCAGTAGCGTTGATGTTACTAGTCCGAGTAGGATTTTTCTAAATTTCATATGCATCGTTAAAAGTTAGCCGTAGCGGTATATGTAAGATTTGAAGTATAAACACCGGCAGGCGTTATCCCTGCGATGTTGGCTATATAGCCGACAGTGAATGTATTAGCATTAGTCGGACCGCCTGCCGTAGCTACCGTATCACCAGTTAAGAATCTAAAGTTATTGTTAGTCCCATAGTTAGCCGACGCCGTAGCGGTTCCCGTTCCTGATTCTGCAGCTCCAACTACCGGTGTTGTGTTCGCCCCGGCTAAATTAAAACCGAATTGACTTGATCCAATTGTCGAGGTGCCGCCTGATCCCAGGGCGGTAACTGTGTTTGCCCCGGACGTAAGAGTCGTACCAGCGACCGTTACTGAATAGCCGGTGCTACCATTGGTTGATGCGGCAATAATTGATGTGCCTGTTGAAGTTGATCCACTTGATCCTATACCGAGGTTAACCTGACTTCCAGCAGCTGACCCGCAGTTTTGTCCAGTGATTGACGTACCAGTACAGAATGTCAAGGTTTCATAGACTGATAATCCGACCTGTATCTGCGTAGATGTACTTAACGCTACGTTACCGGTGTCAAGCGCCGTCGTCCAGGCGCTATCTGAATAGGTCGTAATTATTCCGTAGAACGTCGTATTGGTAGCGGTTGGGTTATGCACTCCGTTCCAGGCAATCGAAACAGCACCGGATGGATCGGTAACGTTCCCAGCGTCTAGAAGTCGCAATGAACCCGCAGCGGCAGTGTTAACCGTCCAACCCGACGCGGCGCCAAGGCCAGTCGGTTGTGACACTAGGGTTGATGCCGCACTCGAAAAACCAGTCGGCGTAACACATCCCCCAGTTAGTGACGTACAGAATTGAATTCCAACTGATTCTACTGGTGTGGTTGTTGTTGGTAGTGCCGACGTCGTGAGCGTATAGGTGACCCCACTAGAACCGGCTACCGATGTCGATAGTAGGAGTGAACGTCCCATAATCGGCGAAGCGCTGACTTGTGTCATACCTACGAATGGGAAGAGTGTTATTGCAATGGTTAATATAACAGTCTTCAGTATGGCGAACTTCGAGTAACTCGGTAGGGTTCGTTTCTTCATATTTCCTTCCTAGAAGTTTGCTGTTGCCGTATAGGTTAGAATTGTCGAGTATGCACCAGCAGCCTGGACTGCGTTGATGTTGGCGATATAGCTGGTAGTAAAGACGTTGGTAAGCGTTGGTAGAGATGCCGAGGCTATCGTATCCCCTAATGTGTTGAATTTAAACGAGTTGGCTGTACCGTAGCCAGTACCGGGCGTACCCGTACCTGAACCTGACACAGCTAGACCAACTGCAGGAGTTGTATTGTTCATTAGATTAATACCGAATTGGCTGCTGTTCTGAGTTGATCCAGCGCCAGCCATAGCTGTAATTGTGTTAGTGCCTGAGGTTAATGTGTTTCCTGTATAGCCGATTGAATAACCGGTCGATCCATTCGTACCAATTGTCATTGCCGAAGTGCCCGTACCGGTTGAGCTAGTTGTAAGTGTGCCTAGCGCAACGGTTGCGGTTGCTAGAGTGAATGTCAAAGTTTCATCAACAGACGCAGTTACTGTAATTTGGCCCGCCGTTGAAGTGGCGACATCACCGGTGTCGATTGGTGTTGTCCAAGCAGCATCAGAGAAGGTTGATATGCGCATAAAGAAGGTCGAGTTGGTGGCGCTTGGGTTAGTTACATTAGAAAAGCTGACGGTTTGAGTGCCGGTTGGGGCAGCAACGTCGCCAGACTTACTGAGGCGAAGTTGACCGACGGTAGCATCACTGGCTGTCCAGCCGGCTGCATCACCAAGGTTAGCTGGCTGAGATGTCAAGGTTGATGAACTGGCAGAGAAGCCAGGCGCAGGTGTACAGGCGCCACTGGCCGTCGTACAGGCCGCAAAGCTAGCTGATTGAATAACTGTTGACGATGGTACCTGGAACGTGAAGGCGTAAGTAGTACTAGCGCTAGCTAGTGAGCTACCGATTACTACCTTCCTTGGCATAATCTCAGCCGCTGAAGCGATATTTGGAAGATATGCGAACGTTAGAATCGTCGCAACGACCACACATAAAATCTGTTTCCCCATTGTCTTAATGTTTATTTTTGTCATTCTGGCTTTCTCCTATTAATTTTCTATCATTAAACCTTAACTAATATAATACCATAAGCTTTTAATTTTCAATACTTTTATTTCATAGTTTTATTTTAAAAATTCCCCGTTGCTACATAAGTTAAAACGGTCGAATATAAACCGGCTGCAGTTGAACCGGTCATATTGGCTATATAGCTAGTCGTAAACGTATTGGTATTCGTAGGAATGCTTGCGGTCGCAATCGTATCACCAGATGCGAATTTGAATTGGTTAGCTGTACCATAACCGGCGGAAGGCGCACCCGTACCGGTGCCAGACTCGGCAGTACCCACTGTGGGCGTCGTATTGGCCATCATATTAATACCGAATTGACTACTGTTAACGGTCGATGCCGCCTGTGACGCCATGGCAGTAATCGTGTTCGTACCGGAAGTTAATGTTGCCCCGCTGTAACTGACAGAGTAGCCAGTATTGGCGTTGGTTGAAACGGTCATGGATGACGTACCAGTACCAGTACTGGCAACCGTTGGTGAAGTCATCGTAACGGTTGTGGTTCCTAGAGTAAATGCCAAAAGCTCATCAATACTAACGTTTACGGTAACCTGTCCAGCCGTCGAAGCGGCTGTAACACCGTTATCTATTGGTGTCGTCCAAGCGGCATCGGAGTAGCTTGTGATGCGGATGAAGAAGGTTGAGTTAGTAGCACTTGGGTTTTTGACACCGTTGAAGTTCACAGTTACGGCGCCTGGCGCACCAGTGTTGGAGGCGTTCTTAATACGCAGTGCGGTCGATACGGTCGTATCGATCGTCCATGTACCGCCGCTGCCTAGGCCGGTCGGAGCACCGTTAAGCGTGGCCGGGGTGGCTGATGACGAAAAGCCGAGGGCTGCACCAGTTTGCGTACAAGTTCCACTAGCCGTATCGCAGGCTTGGAAGCCGACTGATTCTACCGGTGTTGCTGAAGGCAGTGTAAACGTAAAATTATACGAGGTTGAAGCGCTAGCGACTGAACTGCCAATAACGACTTTTTCGGGAGTAATTTGTGCTGCCGATGCCATATTTGGGAAATATGCAAATGTCATAACCATAGCAATAACTATGTATATAATCTGCCTTGTTTTTGTTTTGACATTTGTTTTTGACATTTGTTGCTGTCCTGCCTTTTTATGTTTTTTTGCGAAAGAACTTTGCGCTTTTTGTATTGTATATAGACTTGTCTAGTTTAAAAGTTAGCTGTAGCTGTGTAGGTCAGTACTGTTGAGTAGTGGCCGGCTGCAGTTGCTGTTGTGATGTTAGCAATGTAACTGGTAGTAAACACGTTGTCTTCTGTTGTGGCTGCCGCAGATGCAACGACGTCACCAGCTGGATTGAACTTGAATTGGTTAGCTGTGTTATATCCCGTTGAAGCTGTACCAGTACCGACTCCGCTGACATTAGAACCAACAGCTGGAGTTGTATTACTCATCAGATTAATACCAAACTGTTTGCTATTTTGGACTGAGGCGGCTGCCGCACTCATCGCTGTAATCGTATCCGTACCAGAAGTAAGTGTGTTACCAGCGTAAGCAACTGAGTAACCGGTCGAACCATTAGTACCGACGGTCATAGTCGAGGTGCCTGTGCCGGTTGAGGTCTTTGTAAGTGTTCCCAGATTGACAGTCGCAGCGGCAATCTCAAAGTCCAAACTTTCATCAACGATTGCAGTTGTTGTTATTTGTCCGGCGGTCGATGCGGCAACTGAACCGGTGTCAATAGGTGTAGTCCAAGCTGAGTCGGAGTAAGTAGTTATGCGCATAAAGAATGTGGCGTTAGCAGCGCTCGGATTTTGTACATTGGCAAAGTCAGCAGTTATCCCAGCTGATGGTGCGCCAGCGTTAGAGGCGTTCATCATTTGAAGCACCGAAGGAGATGCAGTACTAACCGTCCAAGTTCCACCTGTCCCCAAATTGGATGATCCGGCTAATGTAGACGCACTTGCGCTAAAGCCAGGAGCGGGTGTACAAGTCCCGGAAGGGGTCGTACAAGCTGCAAAGCCAATCGACTTAATTGCCGTGGATTGCGCGGCTGTGAATGTAAAGTTATATGTCGTAAAGGCACTGGCTAGAGAACTACCAAGCACTACGTGCCTGCCGGTTACTTCATCAGCCGAGGCAATATTAGGAATAAATGCTAACGTCATGGCTATTGCAGTAATCCCACATAAAATCTGCCTTGTTAGTATCTTGGTGTTTATCTTTGTCATTCTGACCTTCTCCTGTTATTTATTTGCTTTCATTGAACCTTGATTTACATAATACCATAAGCTTTTAATTTTCAATACTTTTATTTCATAATTTATCTTTAGAAGTTTGCTGTTGCCGTATAGGTTAAGATTGTCGAGTAGAAGCCGGCGGCCTGAATTGCGTTAATGTTGGCAATGTAGCTTGTAGTATAAGTGTTCGTATTCGTAGGAATGCTTGCGGTCGCAATCGCTTCACCAGACGGATTGAACTTGAATGTGTTAGCCGTGTTATAGCCGGTCAATGGCGCACCCGTACCGGTGCCAGACTCGACAACTCCTACGGGGGGCGTCGTGTTGACCATCATATTCATGCCGAATTGGCTGCTGTTTTGGGCGGACGTGCCAGCCGTTGACATAGCGGTAATCGAGTTAGTGCCTGACATCAGGGTTGTCCCGCTATAGGCTACTGAGTAGCCGGTTGAAGCGTTGGTACCAATCGTCATTGACGAGGTGCCAGTGCCGGTAGAGCTGGTGGTAATGGTCCCGAGTGGAATGGTTGCAGTTGCCAGTGTAAATGTCAAAGTTTCATCAACGGAGGCGGTCACTGTTATTTGTCCGGCGGTCGAGGTGGCAACGGCACCGGCATCTATTGGTGTCGTCCAAGCGGCATCGGAGTAGCTTGTGATGCGGATGAAGAAGGTTGAGTTAGTAGCACTTGGGTTTTTGACACCGTTGAAGTTCACAGTTACGGCGCCTGGCGCACCAGTGTTGGAGGCGTTCTTAATACGCAGTGCGGTCGATACGGTCGTATCGATCGTCCATGTACCGCCGCTGCCTAGGCCGGTCGGAGCACCGTTAAGCGTGGCCGGGGTGGCTGATGACGAAAAGCCGAGGGCTGCACCAGTTTGCGTACAAGTTCCACTAGCCGTATCGCAGGCTTGGAAGCCGACTGATTCTACCGGTGTTGCTGAAGGCAGTGTAAACGTAAAATTATACGAGGTTGAAGCGCTAGCCAGAGAGCTACCGATAGCTACCTTGCGAGGTGTAATTTCAGAGGCTGAGGCCATGTTCGGGAAATATGCAAATGTGACAATTATGCCAATTACTATATATAAAATCTGTTTTGTTCTAAGTTTTATTTTCATTTTTTTCACCCTAACTATACCTCCGTAAGCCCCTTCTTTATACGTTTCCTTGGTGATATAATAACATAAGCGTGAAAAAAACAATACTATTTGTCATTATATTTACAGCATTTTTTGTTGTATTATCTGCCAACTCAGTTAGTTATGCACAACCATACGGTACTGGCTACTACGATGCCAATGTCCCCTATGGTACTCAAACTGAGCTATCGATAGCAACAAACGGCAACGTAAATATCCCTATAACCCCAACAACCGGCGGCACATCGGCTACCGGAACCAGCCAAGTTACAGTTACCTCGACAGACGTTACGGGATACATGTTATATATTAGCGCCTTAAGCAGCACGAGCATGAACAACTCCGGCACACTTCTACCAGCCTCAAGCAATATTACGCCGGGCGCCCTTGCCGTTGATACCTGGGGCTATAACACCAACGGATCTGGCAATTTTGCCGGTATTACCCTAGCGAACGTATTAATCGATTCGACTATCGGGCCAGTACCTAGCGGCAACGTTACGACCGTTACTTATGGGATTGATTTGGACTTAGCAAAGCCAGCTGGAGTTTACACCGATTCGGTAGTTTACACCGCCGTGCCACAAACCGACTAAGCCAGATTATTTCCTGACTTTATTCTTTCGAGCTAGATCGAACCTATATATGAGAACGATGATTAGAATAGCAACTAAAATAGTTGCCCAGATAGGCATGTATAAGACTAGGCGCGTTTTCGTGACTGCCGGGTTATCGCCAAGACCTATGAAGTAGACGACCCTATACAGACCAGGCCAGGCCGGTGCCGGTAGTTTGTTAGATATTAGCCGGATTGTCCCGGGTAAAATCAAAGCCTCACCGGAAGAACTGAACACAGTTCCATTCCACAATAAATCGTCAATCTGCATGCTGTACCTACTGTCGTAATGTGTTGTACCGGTATCTTGCAGGGCCATTTCCCATATACTGTCGCCACTAATCAGCCACGGTGATGTCAATGATACCAGATGTCCGGTTCGTGACACGTTGCCTAGTACCGTAATATATAGCAGTGATGCGACTTGCTGCCTTGATTCGACGCCACTGGTCGTCTTATTGGCATCAGTGCTGGCAAACAAACTGATATAGCGACCGCCCGGCTCGGCCGACAGTGGAACACCTACCGCATAGGTTACGTCTTGAGTTTCTCCAGGTGCCAAAGCAACTTCGTTGCTACTAAACATCACCCATTTGACGACGTTTGACTCGGCCGTAAAGGCGTAGTCGTACTGCTCGTTAATTACACTGAAGACTTCAGCACTTAAATCGACGACCATCGGTTTGGTTGAATAATTCGTGATTCTTAATACGCCGTTTTGCGAGGTGCCTGGGGCTATATTAAGCTCAGTCCTAAGCGGCGATAACGTCAAACCCTTTGGTTTCGTCGATGCGAAGGCGGAGCTATTTAGAGACATTAAGAAGCATATGGACATAAATACGACCGCTAAAATAGCTAGGTGGCCGCGTAAGACATTATATAATTTCATGATTAATATTAGTATACCAACAACTGACGGCGGCAGATACTAAGTCATGTTAAAGACTTGACCGTTAACGTAAGGAATAGTAAGCGTTGGCGTACCTAACGTACAGTAAAAACCTAAGCCGAAAATTAATGAGGCTGTGTTCATGGCGACCCCGGTGACCGTACCACTAAAATAAGCCGCCGTACCGGTTGTAACGCCAAAACCTGTTGCAGAAGCGGCCTTATTGTTTGGGATGATTGACCAATAATAAGACCCTGAAGCGCCTGTCGCTGTTACGGTTATCTCAACGTCAACGATCATGTTGTCAAGTGCGGCAGTCTGCGTACCGATTGATTGTGTAACGTCAGGAGTATCGCCGGTAGTGCCAAGCGTGCCTCTGTATATTTTTATATTGAATGCACCTGTACCAGCGGCAGTTTTAGTCATCGCAACACGCCATATAAATCTAGTTCCAACGACCATTCCAGCTTTTGGAGTCGCTGGCATAGTCAGGGCTGAACCGGCTACGTAGTAGTTGGTTGCAGCAACAAGGGCCTGTGACCACGCCGAGGAGTTGCCGTTATTTATCCCATTAGGAATGTTTGCATTATTGAGGCCGCTGACTATATCAAGGCCCGTGTCCGATATCGTGGCCCTAAGGTTGGCGGCCAAGGTTCCGCCGGTATGGAATTTTATGGTCTTAGGATCAGTCTGCGTACCAATAGTGAGGTTACCGCCATTACTATAAAGGTAGCTATCGAGAGGGCCGCTGATGGTATAGCCAGAATCACTATAAACTGAGCTGTTTATCCCTAGGTCAACATAGTTCGCGGTGTTACTTCCGGTGTCGGCGGTTGCGACATAGTCTCCCGAAGCCGAAGTACCAGCGTTAATGTTTTGAATGTTTGACTGAACCGTGCTGTTTATATTGCCCGACATTGTAAGCGGGCTAGAAGGAAGTTCAGTGCCCTGCCCAATATTTACGGTTCCACTGGTATTATCCCATACGAGGTTTGGACTGCCCGCAAAACTACCGGAGCTGTTATATTGTATTTGATTGGTCGAGCCACCAGCGATTCCCGTTTGCATAGGCGAGCCTGTCACCGAATAATAGGTCCAACCCACACCATCCATATACTGCATACTTTGACCTGCCAGCAACGTAACCACTGGTGTTAAGTCATAAGCAGTAGCTGAGATAAGCTTTTGAACTTGAATCGTATTAGTCACTGATGGATCTCGGTTAGTAATAGCGATTAATTTAACTTGTCGTTGAGTTGATCCTGCCGGTGCAGTCAAAACGGTTGTAGTAGTGCCGGTTATAATCTTACCTTCACTGGTTGAAGGAGCAAAAGTCGAAGTTGTGATATCAGCATAAGAAATCGAGTAGTCGATAGCCCCTGTCGTGGTAGTGATGATTGCTAGAGTTTCGGTGGTTGCTTTTAGTAAAATCATGGTCTTTTCCTATTGTACTATAGTTTAATTATCATATTAATATTCCAAGGTCTTATATTCTCATTGAGCTAATTGCCATAACTTGTTGTTGTGATAGTCCCGGGACGACCGGTGGACCCCAAGATGGGATTGTACCAGGGCCACTAGAGGTTAAAACGTAAGTGTTAGCACCAGCTGGCAAATTAGTAAAATAGCCGTTAGCATCTCGATAGAAAGTATCTCCAGTAGCACCTCCGGTGCCGTCATAATAGGTTGCAATCGCCCGTCTGATAGTACTGGTGGTTTGAGTAAAGTATAGCCTATCAGCATTGAATTCAAGTGCTCCTGCTATTGTAGGTGACAGTAGCGTACCCGAATTAAATGTTATTGGCTGCGTACCGGCAGCACCCGTACTCGCTATGAGCGTAATGTTCATATGGCCACCGCTGCCAGCAGCACCAGCGCCGCTATTGTCGATGTTGTTGTGCTCTTTATTCAAGAATTGATTAAGAATGTCGCCCCAAGCACCATCATCACCGTTAACTTCTGGAAGTCTCCAAGGCTGAGCCATAGCTTATGCCCCGTACTTTCCGCTACCGAAACCATGAGTGTCGCTTTTTTGAGCTGGAGCTGACGGTTTATTATCCGGAACAGACAACATAGATACGATTCCACGCAGACCAACAATACCAAGCAGCGCGACACCGCTGTATTTTAGGAAATCCTTACGATCCATTTCCTTATCCTTAATGGTCTGGATGATATTTTTTTTAGACACGCCCTATTCTGCTCCGCTTCTTAAACGCACTTTTCATAATAATCATAAGCTAAAATGCTAAATAAATCAAACCATTTTGCACCTACTAACCACGTCGAGACACTTCAGCTCGCCGAATGGTTATGCCTTTATATATTCACCAGTTGCCCCATGCAGGTAGACAAGCCAGTGGACACAGGGAGGTTAAAACATACTAAGATATTAGTACTTTTTGGGTGCCTACGGTAATTGTCATATGGGCACCCTTCAAGATACTGTTACAAACTCCATCTACCATTGGTATAGACCGACCATTCACCAATGCGTATGATGCCGCGGATTTAGCGTAGGCTATATCACCGGTGCGATAGAATAGGAGCGCATAGTATGTCCAAAGATATGGATCATTAGGAAACTTTTTGAGAGATTCGGCGAAGAACTTCTGGTTGTTTGCGGGTGTACCATGAACCAAGGTTAGCTCGGCAAGATCATCTAACAGCTGGCTATAGTATCCATACCTGAGGCCATTATTATATGCCTCATACGCGCCGGCATAATTTCCTTGAAATACCATCGCCGCACCTAAATCCTCGTAGTTCGTTGCATCCGGATAGATTGCGATTGATTTCTCGGCTTCCGTTTTCGCTAAGCTATAGTTACCGACTTCGATGTCTGATTGTGACAGTCCCGTATAGGACATGAAGTCTTCCTTTGACGCGGCAACATCTTTGAGACACAATTTGTAGGAGCTACTGTAATCGGTACCGCGGATTGCTGTGCGTATACCGAAAATACCAATAAGCAATATTGCGATTATTAAAAGCCAGCTAGGTTTGATATGAGGTTTGAATACTATTAGAGCAACACCAATCATCCCTAGTACTCCAGCCATTGAGAAATAAAACCAGTTTTCGCATGCAGTCATATCGAGAGGAACGAGCTGTAAGTATATCGTCAAACCTAGCCCTGCCCAAATAGCGAAAAAAAGATAGGTATGGTACAAGACTTCTGTTGTTCGCCGTTTGATAACCCTCCCCGCCACAATGACAAGCGTAATTACTGCCAAATCGATAAGCAGTGGCAGTAAAACATGCTGCACGGAAAACGTTGGGTATACCCAATGGTATTGCGTCGCTAATTGCCAAGGGAATACAAGCTTCGTTAGGTAGAATAAAATAACCGATGGTACATTCATAAGTCGGCCGAAAAAGCTCAATTGATCAATCGGTGCGGTATGCATATTCGTGCTAAATAGTCCTACGGCGCTTGCTTTCATCAGCAACCACAAGATAACTGGCAATGAAATAATTTTAATAAATTGTACTACGCGCTCTTTTCTAAAGTAGTAGAGATATAATGCGCAAATGATTATAAAGAATACGCCGGTTTCTTTTGATAATAGGGACAACAGCAGAAAAAGCGCCGCTAGCCATAGACTTCTTACTGAATCGTATCTAAGTAGCACCCATAAAGCTAAAGCTCCGAAGAAGAAGAACAGCGCGTCCTGCATAGATGGAATAGCAAACGCCACTTGTGAACTTATCGGGTGAACAAGGAATATAAGAGCAAGCGCTAAGGATAGTAACTTTTTACTAAGAAGACGCCGAAAGATAAGATACACTAAAATAGCGCTAGAGATAACGATCAGTATTTGGAATATGTGATAATACAACGGCTGAGCACCGAATATTGTGTAAATGATCGAAAAGACGACCATCATCAATGGACGATAATATGTACCTGAAAGCGGAGTTGTAACGCTCCCTCCGTTATATATAGTTCCGCCGCTGAACAAGACGTTTACGTGAGATATGGAATGAACGACAATGTTATTTACAATCTGTGTTGAGTCGTCTCCTTGAAAAGGATTGTTTAATCCTGTAAAGAATACTGCAAACCCAACTAATGTAATGATTAGCGCTATTTGCCAGTCATTTAGCTTTTTTATTTTAGCTAATAATTTCATTGTCATATAAGTAATAGTACCCTAAGTTTTCATGTATGTCAGATTTTACAAATGGGTCAATAAAGCTCGGTAAGTATCCTGTCATATAAAAATCGGGACGATACCTTTTGCGCCCGCTGTCTTACACATAACCCGATAACTATGAAATTCTAACTGGTCTTTATATGACCAATCAGCTCAGTCTTTAGAATAGCTTTAATCGGTACCTCGTAGTCATATAGGTATCTATCATCGAGAGAGTTCTTAATATGTTCATTAGCT
>CAZQGW010000002.1:0-48798 GCA_964593165.1 uncultured Saccharimonas sp. (SeqCode)
TCGCAAATCAGGGCTCGCAGCGGACTCACCTTGAAATTCGGCATTACAATAGCTAACGGCGTTGGAACTATCGAAAGCGATTATCGAGGAGAATACGGTGTAATTTTAATCAATTTTGGAGAAAACGAATTTATCATAAAGCCGGACATGCGTATAGCTCAACTTATTATTTCTAGATATGAACACATAAACTGGGACGAAGTCGAAATCCTAAGTGAAACAAAACGCGGAACCGGCGGCTACGGAAGCACTGGTATTCATGCCAATGAAAAACGAGGAAAGTTGTGATTGAACGGTTTCGCGGCCCTAATTTTTATCTTAGCAACATGTATCCGCTTGATACTTGGATAAAAACGGACCAAGGCATTTTAGTTCCAACGTCCGAACACGCCTATCAGGCCGCGAAGTTTTTAGATCCCAGGATACACAAACTGGTTGCCAGAACCCGAAGAATGTTAGGGGACGAGCGAATACGTGCAGACGGTATCGCAGCCAAAGAAATTGCTGAGGTTTGTGAAGGATTTGGCATGGAGCTCAGGCCGGATTGGGAGGTGGCTAAAAGAGGAATCATGCTAGAAATTGTCAGGCGGAAGTTCATACATAATCCAGATATTGCAGAAAAACTGATGAATACCGACAACGAGGAAATTGTCGAGGGTAATGACTGGGGTGATAGATATTGGGGTGTCGATCCAATCGGCAGTGATAACGGCGAAAACCACCTAGGCCGGATTCACATGCAAATCAGAAACGAGCTACAGAAGAATCCTGACCAAATCATTCGAGTTTGATTTGATGTTACCGATGTTTTAGTTGCAATAACAGATAAAAGATATTATAATAATGCTTGAAATGGACGATTACAGAACGAGGCGTTTTATATCTATAGCGGTGATAATAGTTATCATGGCTGTTGCTATATTCGGTCTGATTTTTGTCGCAAATCTGCTATTCTTCTCAAATGGTAGTAGTCCTTTCGTGAAAATAAATACTCATGAATCTGACTTATTATCGACAACTGCTAATCGTGAAGTCCGTGCGAACGTACGCGGTCCAATCGTAGCGGACGAGAACTTTCGCTCTTATCAGATAGATATTACGCCTAGTACTCGGACTTTTACTGTATACAACGGATATGAAGATCAGGTGTCCAGCAATGAATCTCTCTATAATAATACCCCGTCCTACACACAATTTGTTTATGCCCTGGATCATGCAAGGCTTATGAACGCTAATGAATTAACGGGGTCGGCAAATAACACTGCCGGAGTTTGTGCAACCGGCTTTTTATACGAATTTACAATTTTAAATGATGGAAAACAAATCAAACAACTTTGGACAACTTCATGCGGTAATGCTGGCGGATCGCTTGGTGTAAATTTTAATCCAGTTCTTCAATTATTTATTGTACAAATACCGGATGCGCAAACTAAAATCACAGCCATATGGCAATAAAAGCAATCATTTTTGATTGTTTCGGCGTGTTGGTCACTTCGGCCCGGGTTGCTCTAAAAAATGATTACCCGATGTTTAAACGCCAGATTGACGACTTAGACCATCAGGCGGATTATGGTCTGATTTCGCGTCAGCAATTTAACGCCGGGTTGTCAGCGCTTATAGGGCTGACGCCGGATCAGATTGAAATAAAATATTGGAGATCCAGCGTCAGGGTCACAAGCGTGTTTAACTGGTTGAAATCATTGAAGAATTCCGGACAATACAAAATCGGGATATTAAGCAATGTTGGCCACGGCTTTTTCAACAGTTATTTCACACCGGCCGAACAAAATGAATTATTCGACACGGTCGTTCTATCAAGCGAGGTAGATATGGCTAAGCCTGAATTTGGAATATTCAAACTGACCGCGGACAGGTTAGAAGTCAAACTTAGTGAATGTGTCATGATTGATGATACATATCTTAATATCGACGCCGCCAAAAGCGCTGGTATGCAAGGCGTTTGGTTTATCTCAACGGACCAGGCGATTGATGCTTTAAAAGTTGTAATAGAGGCCGAGAATGCCTGAACTTCCCGAAGTTGAAACCGTCAAACGTGGCCTGAACAAGCTCATTATTGGTAAAACTATTACTACCGTTCGCGCCGATAACCCAAAAAGCTTTCCGAATGCCGAGGCGGACGTCCGTAAGTTTCTAGTAGGAGCTAATGTCACTGAGGTCCGCCGTCGCGCCAAGGTTTTGTTGATTGACCTATCGACCGATTACACATTGGTTATACACTTGAAAATGACCGGCCAGCTAGTTTATATCGGCTCGCAGGATGAGCGCTTTGGAGCTGGGCATCCAACCGACAGCCTAGTTGGTGCGCTTCCAGACAAATCAACGCGAGTCATTTTCCACTTTGCCGATGATTCTCATATGTTCTTCAATGATCAACGTAAATTCGGCTGGGTTCGTTTAATGCCGACATCTGAAGTTCCGAATATTGATTTTATGAAGCGTGTTGGCCCCGAGCCCCTAGAGGCGGACTTTACGTCAACAGAATTTGCAGTCCGGTTTAAGCGTCGTGCAAAAACCACAATAAAAGCAGCGCTCTTGGATCAATCTGTCGTTGCTGGTGTCGGTAATATTTATGCCGATGAAGCGCTGTGGGGGGCAAAAATTCATCCGTCCCGACTGGTTGAAACGATTAAACCCGCCGAGTTCAAACGAATTTATACAGAGGTCCGTACGGTCATGAATCTGTCAATCGAAAAAGGCGGCAGCACCAACCGAAATTACGTGAACGCCGAGGGTAAAAAGGGAAGCTACATGGAATTTGCAAGGGTTTTTAGACGTGAAGGTTTAACATGCCCGCGTTGTGGAACCGAAATCATCAAGATACGAGTTGCTGGCCGGGGTACGCATATTTGTCCCAACGACCAACGTTTATAGCGTATAATAGCTGGTGATGATCACTTTACTGGTAGGAGAAAATTCATTTGAAGTTCAGCGGGCTCTTGACGACATTATTTACGATTTCGACGGGAATGTTGAAAGAATCGAAGGTGATAAGCTGCAGGCTTCGCAGCTGCCTGACGTTTTTATGGGCGTCAGTTTGTTTGCTGACAAGCGCTTGGTTGTGATTCGCAATTTGTCCGAAAACAAATCGGTTTGGTCGGTGCTAGGCGATTGGTTGCCAAAAATTTCAGACGACATCCACGTCGTATTGGTCGAGCCAAAGCCCGACAAGCGCACTTCAACTTATAAAACTTTGCAAAAAAAATCGGAAGTTCACGAATTTATACAGTGGTCTGATCGCGACGTGCTTGTTGCTGAAAAGTGGGTGTCGTCAGAGGTCGAAAAACGCAACTTACAATTGAATAAAAAACTTATTCAGACTCTCGTTAACTGGGTTGGGATTGATCAATGGCAGCTTTTTTATGCTTTGGAGAAATTATCACTAACAGATAATATTTCAGAAGAAAGTATTAAAAATATCATAGAGCCGAATCCTGTTGAAAATGTTTTCAATCTGTTCGAATCTGCTCTGAGCGGTAACACAAAAGAACTGTCGGCAGTTTTGAAAACACTAGAGCAAACAGAGGATGTCTATCGCTTGACGGCACTTTTATCGTCCCAAGCGTTTCAGTTACTGGCGGTAGCTTCTGCTGGAAAACCCGACAACGTAGCGAGTGACTTTACAATTCACCCATACGCAACTTCAAAACTTTCACAGATTGCAAAAAGAATAGGTAAATCCGGCGCTTCAAAAATAATTATGATATTTACAGAACTGGATGACGACATGAAACTATCCCGCGCCGAACCATGGCTATTAGTAGAACGTGCTTTGATAAAAGTTGCAAATATCTGACTTTATCAGCATATATTTTTTGAAATATCCTTCAAACAATGTTATAGTATAAGCTCCTAAAGAGGTTTGACGGCTAATCACCCCGGAGACGCACCTTGCTAAAAGTCAATCTGATGCCGACATACGTCTGTCATCGGCATTGTGGGTTCTGCGCTATGCGATCAACCGGTCTAGGAGGTGAACTCTTGCTGGATACTGCTGCCGAGGTCGTCCGATAAGTCGCTGGTTTTAAGGACTGCGACAAAAGCTGACATGTTGAGGTTGGCTAAATAGAACCACAAAGTCAAGCCGTTCAATCCCGACTCATGGATGCAGTGCCAACGGTGCTAAGCCTGGTAACCAAACGAGAAGCAAGGTGCATACGGCCCTCGGAAGAGGGCCGTATGCATTTCTAATGGCCCAAAACTAGACGTGTGACGATAAAACTTGTGTGGCGTATAATACAATCATGAACGAAGAGACGCCGAAACCCGAAGTAACTGAAAAAAATAAACAGCAAAGTACATTTAAAATGAGCAGTACACTTTTTGTGTTTTATATTATTGTCCTGGTTGTGGCAGCAGGTTTGTTTGTTTTTTCGGATAGTCTCGCCATAATTTTGGCGACGACCGTAATCGCGGTCTTGATAATAATCATGCTGCTAACACGTTTTGTATTCACGTCCGTAACTGTCAGCGAAAATGGGATTGACTACCGAATGGGCTGGCTTAACAGCACTCTAAAACAAATACCATTCGATAAAATCAACACGGTCGATTCGTTCGTTAGCGTTTACGGTAAAATCCTCAGTTTCGGCACAGTTAAAGTCTATTCTGGAAATGATGTCGAAGGTATTTTATTCAAAGGCATGGAGAAACCAAATACCTTGTGTCGAATGATAGAGGATGGCGTAGCCGAAGCGGAAGACGCTAAGAAAATAACCGCAACAAGCGCTATTGACCCGGCTGACGAAATTGAAAAACTGCATAAACTGCGCGATGAAGGTGCTATAACCGACGTAGAATTTCAAGCCAAAAAGAAACAACTTTTGAATTTGTAATTAGTGTATAATATACGCAGTATGATGGAAGATGACACACCACTGGTTCACAAGTTTGAACCGTTCAAACCGCAGCCAATCGATAGCACGCCGTTTAAAAAACAGAGAAAGAAGCCTCTGTTAGCTGTTTGGAAATTTATCAAGAAACATAAAACGATTTTTTCCATCGTTGTTTCTGTAATTGTAATATTGACAGCCATTGTCATGACGATACTAATTACCATTCCGGTTATACCGTTGGGTTCATATAAATTAGTAAGTAACGACGCTACCGTTCGGCTAGAGCCGGGTCAAACCGCCATGTTGAAGTATTCCAATGTTACCGTGTCAATCAATAGATTCATCAGTAACGTTTGCCCTGTCGCCAAGTGTTTCGGATCCGGACCGGTCGTTGACTACACCTTTAAAATTGATGGCCAAAAGTATGTCGACACCAGTATGACGCCGACTGTACCGGTATATAGATATCAGATTAAAACCGTAAACACAGACTATAAAAGTTACGCTGAAATCAAAATTGTTAAAAGCTAGACAACAAATCCCACTAAGTGGCATGCCCCACTAGTGGATTGCGGGTATGGGCTTTTAATAGGCTTTCTATTCGGATTTGGTTTATTCCTTCGCTAATTTTTCCAATTCTTTTTGGTGTTTGACCATTCTGAGTGTGACGTAGTTAATCAGCGCATTCATACACAGTGCCAAAATCATATACATGATAATCGCAAAAAGGATTGATGGGCTGAAATAGCCGGTTTGGTTAATTGATCGAACCGGGAAGATGTCTCTGAATGGTCCTAGAAAGGCTGCACTGGTCTGGTACATGAACTTAACGAATGGAGTAGTCGCATTGGCGCTGAAAAGTAATAAGAAAAAGGTTATACCGAGGAAAACACTAGCCACCAGCGAATAACCGTATACAAGATATGAAATTGCCCGCGAAATCTTGATGAATACCAATTTTGTGTCGATTGGTTCTGATTGTTTTGCCATAATAACATCCTCCTCCTAAATTACATTATATTCTTAATTATATACCTACCTGCGGACAATACTTATTCGCAAGTAGTGTATACTAGTCATATTAACAATTTAATATCAAGAGTGCAGCGAGAGACCTAGCTTTATGACCTGCCAGCAACCTACGTGAAACGTAAGGTGCTAACCCTAGCCCGCAAGGGAAGGATGTGAAATTGACATTTTATCCTTTCCTGCAAGAAAGGATATATTTATGTCAAACTATAAAACCGCCGAAAGTGTGTCACCGAAACACCCGGATAAAATCTGCGATCAAATCTCAGATGCAATCTTAGACGCGTATCTAACGGAAGATCCGGATGTGCGAGTTGGTGTCGATGTTGCCGGTGGACATGGAGTTGTATTCGTAACTGGCGAAGTAACGTCAAAGACAGAGAAAATTGACGTTACAGGGATAGTAAAGCGGCTCGCTGGGGATGTTGAAGTTGTTGAACATATTGCTGAACAGAGCTACGAAATTGCCCAAGGAGTCGATATTGGTGGAGCCGGTGACCAGGGAATAATGGTCGGCTACGCAACAAATGAAACTCCCGAAATGATGCCATTAGAATATGTATTGGCACGACGACTTAATCAGTATATTTACGAAAAGCATCCATTTGATGGCAAAACCCAAATCACTGTTCAAGATGGGAAAATTGTCAGTATTGTAGCCAGTTTTCAGAAAACGCCTCGTGCCGAACTGTTGGAGTTAGTTAAGGCTTGGCTTCCAAGCGAGCAGCTCGCCGCTTATGACAATATTGATTTCCATATTAATCCGGCGGGGGATTGGAATGTTGGCGGATTTGAAGCCGACGCGGGACTAACTGGTAGGAAGCTGGTTGTCGATAATTACGGGCCACGCATTCCGATTGGAGGTGGTGCATTTAGCGGTAAAGACCCAAGCAAGGTTGACAGGTCGGCTGCCTACATGGCTAGAAAAATAGCAATCGATTATCTAAAAAAACACAAAGCCAAGGAGGTGTACGTATACCTGGCTTATGCGATTGGTTATGACAAGCCACTTGAAGCTACAGTTGATGTTGATGGCGAAAGATATCAGGTTGAAGGTTATGATTTATCTCCTAATGGGATTATAAAATATCTTGATTTGAAGCGGCCCATATACGAGAGGACTGCCCGTTGGGGTCATTTTGGTCAAGGCGGGTTCAACTGGGAATAACCAAAAAGCGTGGATATTTCTTAAATCAAATCGTTATAGTTCGCCGTTGTTCGTACGCCGCAGGAGGGGGCGTGGCACCGCGCGATTAAGCGCGGGCCAACAAGCCCCCTCCGCGGGAAACCCTTCTATCTACTCCATGTACCACCTGAGGTTGGGCGTGTCCAAGGAGGTCTCGCTGTCGGCTATCATGAAGTTCCGACCGGCGGGTCTGATAGCCCATGCGACAAGTCCGCCAATCAAGCCGAGACCCATTCTTGCTTTGTTCCGCTTGTCGCGTTCACGCATCGGCTCTCATCCTCCAGCCACAGACTTCTTCTCTTAGGCGTCGAGCCGCGCGCGCGACTATATACCAGGCTGTGGCGACTCCGACGATGGCCGTAGCCAGTGTCAAGTCGATACCATGTTCGACGCGTTCTTTCATCCGGAAAGCCTTTCCTATCGCTTGCGTGCGATCATTGTGTCGATTTCTCCGCCGATGATGATACCCAGGATGAGCCCAAGGCCAACACCAGCCAAGACTACGTACACAGCCGCGTCGATGGTGTGACGTGTCGTTGACGCCGCTATGAAGTGGTAGTAAGCACCTGCGCCACACGCGCACATGAAAGAAAACGCGCAGAGTAGCATGTATACATGACCGGTTGGTATGTATTCGTCCTCGCTCACAAGTGATCCTTTCGCATTGCTTCGTGGTTCAAATCAGACACCCTATAGCTTGTCTTCACTGACAGAGCTGGGTGGGGCAGGGGGTTTATTCCCTTCGAACAGGTATTCACCGTTCTTGCTCACCGATGTCTTAGTTTGCCTTTCGGGGTGATCGGTTAGCTTTCGGAAGGCTCTCCAGTTGGAGAATTGGTTTGCGAATAGCGCCCACAGGGAAAGGGTCACGCTGTAGCCACCGGAAATTGCCATCGGTATGGCCCAAATCCCGGCGACTAACAGCGCATTATGCGAAATATCGGGGTAATCATGCCTGGTGAATAGGCCGATGATGCCGAATATAAGCGCCATCGTCAGGAAAATAATCGCCAGACGACACAAACGCTTGATTGCGACTTCATGCTGCATGAAACCAATCCTTTCATCGTAAATAGAAGGGTTCAGTCCGCTGGACCGGCCAACAAAGGACGGTCAAGTGAACTATAATAATTTGATTTATGTAAAAATACTGCCTAATGACAAACCATTAGGCCGTGGACTATTCTAATATTCTTTGAGCCCTTTGTCAACAGAGGTAGATCGAATCAAATTATGGAGACTATCCCATCACAGCAAGTAAACAGATTGAGTTTATGTGATTACTTCTTGCCAGAAACAGCACTTACAAATGCCACTAACATTATAAAACCGCCAATAATCATCATCCCGAAATACACCGTATTAGACGGGGATGAGTTTGAAGCAAGAATAGCTATGACTAAGAAAAATAAACCAATAAAAAACATAACTCCATTATTGGGGGTTTTTGTCTTATTCGATTCATTATTTTGTTGAGTATTAGTTTGTTTCATTGCATCTTACCACCTAACTAATTATATCCTCATGATAATTTAACATCTTCACATTGCAATTATATGCCGATTGTCATAAACTGTACATCCAACACCTTGCCACCCCTAACGTGCATATGGTATAATACGGTACAAGCTACTAATGTAAAGGTGGTAGCCCATAGTGGAGGAACTGGTTGAAAAAATCAGTAAAATCTATTTGGGTCAACGCCTTAAACGTAATAACACCCAAATAGGGTGTTATTTTTAACACCAAAATTATGCCAGCGTAACTCAATGGACAGAGTGCGTATCTAGCTAATGCGAAGATGTCGGTTCGATTCCGTCCGCTGGTATCATACAATCCATCCTAAGAAATGCGTAAGGGGCACTTGCGTGCCCCTGCGTATCTAGCTGCTTATATTGTAGCAGATAATTTTAGGAGTCTCAATATCCTAGAAAGGGGCTGTTACTTATGCTAAAAAGTAATCAACAAACGTACATAAACAACACTCTGAAATATATCCTTGACAACAAGTATATTCCGAGTATAATTAGAGGTATGAGATACACAATTAAACAGTTTAACGAAGAATATCCAAACGACGATGCCTGCTTGGATACTATATTCAAAGAGCGTTACGGCGACGTTACTATCTGCCCTAAATGCGGAGTGATGGATACCAAGTTTTATCGTGTTACTGGACGTAAATGCTACGCTTGTGAGCATTGCGGCTATCAATTGCATCCACTAGCCGAAACCATCTTTCATAAGTCATCTACACCGCTTAAAAGCTGGTTCTATGCTATCTATCTGTTTTCTGTATCTAAAAACGGAGTATCGGCGCTTGAGCTACAGCGCCATATCGGCGTTACCTATAAAACCGCTCACAGAATGGCACGACAAATCCGCTCACTGATGACTAGCAACACTAAAATCAGCGGTAATGTCGAGGCCGATGAAACCTATATGGGCGGTAGGATACAAAAACGAGAAAACCGCCTTAAAAACAAAACGCCTATCTTAGGCGTAGTAGAACGTAAAGGCGAAGTACGAGCTAAAGTTGTTGACGGGGCTAACGCCAGTACGGCATTGCCATTTCTAAGAGCCAATGTTGAAGCAAACAGCGCAATTATCACGGACGACAGCCGTATCTATAAACGGTTACACCGAGAATATCCCCATGAATCAGTCAATCACTCTGAATACGAATACGTCCGAGGCATAATCCACACCAATACTATCGAAGGGTTTTGGGGTCAAATGAAACGGTCTATTGACGGGACTTACCACTGCGTTTCGCCGAAGTATCTGCAGTATTACGTGAACGAGTTTGTTTTTCGCTATAACCTTCGGGGTGCAGTTGTTTATCCTGTTCTTTTGGGACTGGCGTCGCAGCCTTCTTAATTAGTTTTTTGAATGATTTTTTTCCCATCTTTTTTACCTCTCACATGTTTATCGTTGGCTTCTTTTATATCGCCATCTAGTTTCTTATTTTCTTGCCATTTCTGAAATATAAAGTTACCACCCTGGAAAGCCGTAGGCCCAAACATTGCTATTAGACCCACAATTGATTTATTGAAAAGAAGCAGTATGGCACCTACAACAACCATTATCACTGTAATCCAAAAGGCATAACGCATACCGTATCTACCAGCGTCGATGTTTGAATCAATAACTTTTCCTTCAATCTTTTGCCGGTGTTTCATTTGGGAGTTCGCCTGTCTTACTATTGCATTGCGGACTTCCTTGGGGTATTTATTAAAAACGGCGGGTGGTGGCAAAGGGGCACTCCACGCCTGTTCTATGGTTACAGATACGAGTTCTTTTATAGCCCTCTTTTCTTTAGGAGGTAAATTGTCGAGTATTTCTAGTTCTGGTTCAGGCTCTTTGTTTTTTCGTGAATCTTTCATGTAACTCTACAGCCTTTTTAAAATCTTCATATACTAAAGAATAGTCTCTCTTCATAGCCCTAACATCTGCTAGGGATTCATTTTGGCTATAGTTGTACTGATCAAGAGTGCCGAATAGATCTACTATCCTAGACATCTCTCGTAACAGGTTTGGATATACTACTAAGTCCGTTGATGTTCTGATAGCCTTTAGGGTTGCTTCTGACATTTCATTTTTCATTATAGCAAACCCTCCTTATGTATACAATTTACTATAAAATCACTTAGAAAACAGTTAAAAATTAGACATTTACTTGTCATGAGGGGATAGTCTCCCAAATTATTATTGTTCACTTGTTGTATGCCACATGGGAGGCGTCGGTACTGCGCACCAAGCGCAGACCGAGCCTCTCCTGTGAGCAATCCCGGGCCTTTGAGAGTGCTCTCTCGTAAGGCACCATCCCTTCCTGCGTCCTCGGCGTTCGGGGCGCCTCCTGCGGAGGCAAGTTAGAAACGGTATGGTTTATTTATCGCGGCCAGCTTCACCATCGGGTAAGTTTGCCTGTGCCGCAGCTAGACGTGCAATAGGAACGCGGTAAGGACTACAACTGACGTAATCCAAGCCGATTCTATGGCAATAGGCTATAGATGCAGGTTCGCCACCGTGTTCGCCACATATGCCAACCTTTAGTTTTGGTCGGACGGAACGGCCTTTTTCGACTGCAATTTCAATTAGTTGACCGACACCCTCTTGGTCGATTGATTCGAATGGATCTCCTGGCAGAATCTTCTCTTCTATATATGGTTTTAGGAAGCGATCCGAGTCGTCTCTAGAGTATCCGAATGTCATCTGTGTCAGATCATTAGTCCCAAAGCTGAAGAATTCAGCGTGTTCGGCGATTTGGTCAGCCGTTAGGGCGGCACGCGGGATCTCAATCATCGTACCGATTTTATAGTCGATATCTTGACCGGATTTTTTGATGATCTCTCTGGCTGTTTTTTCCAATTTTTCACGAATCCATTTCAGTTCGTTTACATGCCCTACAAGTGGCACCATTATTTCAGGAAGAGCTTCTACGCCTTTCTTTTTGGCTTCAATGGCGCCTTCTATTATTGCTCGGGTTTGCATTTCAACGATTTGAGGGAAGACGATTGAAAGTCGGCAACCGCGCAGTCCCATCATTGGGTTTACTTCATGCATAGATTTTACCTTGGCCAACATTTCCTCTTTTTCCGGGTCTGATTTGCCTTTGGCTTTTAGGGTGGCAACTTCTTCGATTAAATCTTCCAGATTTGGTAGAAATTCGTGAAGCGGAGGATCTATCAAGCGAATAGTAGCTGGAAGACCCTTAAGTGCCTTGAAAATCGCGACGAAATCGTTGCGCTGGAAAGTTAGCAGCTTGTCTAATTGTACCTGGCGCTCGTCATCTGTTTCCGACATGATCATCGCCTGAACGATTGGACGGCGCTCGGTTGCGAAGAACATGTGTTCGGTGCGGCAAAGGCCAACGCCTTCGGCGCCAAATTTGACCGCTAGAGCAACATCTTCAGGGGTGTCGGCATTAGTACGGATTTTTAGGCGACGAATATCATCAGCCCATTTCATTACTTCTCCGAATTCACCGGTAAGCTCTGGGTCAACTACGGCAACCTTACCCTCTATAACTTCACCGAGTGTGCCGTTAATTGAGATGTAATCACCCTCTTTTATTACCTTGTTGCCAATTGTAAACTGGCGATTTTTAGCGTCAACACGGATGGCAGAGCAGCCGGCAACAGTGGGGATGCCAAAGCCTCTGGCGACCAAAGCCGCGTGAGAGGTCATTCCACCTCGTTCTGTTAGGACGCCTTCGCTAGCAAGTATACCTTTTAGGTCGTCAGGGCTGGTATCGGCACGGACTAATAGAACCTTTTGTCCTTTTCCGCCCTTGCCGAGTTCGGCTGCACGGTGGGCGTCAAAGACAGCGATTCCACTTGCTGCGCCTGGTCCGGCTGGTAGGCCTTTGGCTAGAACAGTATATTTTGTTCCGGGTGCTATGACTGCATGTAGGCACTGGTCTAGTTGCTCTGGTGAGATTCGCGCCAATGCGGTCTCTTGCTCAATTAGGCCCTCGTGAGCCATATCAACAGCGATTTTAACTGCGGCAGGTCCAGTTCGTTTGGCGGTGCGGCACTGTAATATGTAAAGGACGCTGTGTTCGATTGTAAATTCGATATCTTGGGTGTCGTGATAATGTTGCTCAAGCTTTTCACAGATTTCGGTGAATTCCTTGTAGATTTTTGGATATTGGGTTTTTAGCTCAGCGATTGGCATTGGCGTGCGGACGCCAGCAACAACATCCTCGCCCTGAGCATTCATTAAGTATTCGCCGAAAACTTCTTTGGTGCCAATAGCCGGGTCGCGAGTAAAGGCGACACCCGTCCCGCAGTCGTCACCCATATTACCAAAGACCATAGCTTGGATATTTACAGCGGTGCCCAGGCTGTCAGAAATTTTTTCGCGCTTTCGATAGATTTTTGCACGGTCGTTATTCCATGAACGAAAAACGGCTTCAATTGCGATTTGCAATTGTTCGAAAACATCTTGCGGGAATTCGCGACCAAGCTCTTTTTTAATGTGTACTTTGTACAAATTAACAAGCTCCCTTAATCCTTCAGCGTCAACTTCTGTATCTGTTTTGACACCAAGTTTTTTCTTCAGGTTGCTGAAAATAACTTCAAAATCATGTTTAGCAAGTTTGTTGTCAGGATTCGAAAAAGCCACGTCGGACAACATCATCAAAAAGCGTCGATACGAGTCGTAAACGAAGCGTGGGTTTTTAGTCATTTTAATCAGGGATTCGACAGTCTTGTCATTTAGGCCTAAGTTCAAAACTGTATCCATCATACCTGGCATCGAGAATTTCGCACCAGATCGGACTGATACTAGCAACGGGTTTGTTGTATCGCCAAGTTTTTTGCCCATAGTTTTTTCAATGTCAGAAAGGGCGGTCTTAAGTTCAGTCATGAAGCCGCTTGGCAATTGTCCGCCAAGTTCAGTGTATTCGTTGCAGGTCATTGTAGTAATAGTAAAGCCAGCTGGAACGGGCAAGCCGATTTTAGTCATTTCCGCCAAATTGGCTCCTTTGCCGCCAAGCTCGTCTCGCATAGTTGCGTTACCCTCACTGAAAAGCCAGATACGTTTTAATTTAGCCATAAAAAATACACCTCCTTATATGTGTTATAACCTAATTATAACAGAAAAAACGACCCCTGTGAGGTCGTTTTAACATCATATTTCGCTAATTATTTAGTGGTCTTTTTGGTCGCTGGTTTATTTGCGGTTGGTTTTTTAGTTACCGTAGCTTTTTTTGTTGGCGCTTTAACTGCAGGTTTTGAGGCGGCTTTTTTGGCAGTCAGTTTAACGCCGGCGTTTTTCGCAATGACGTGCAGTTGTGATTTACGCCTTGCTACTGTATTTTTCTTTAGAAGTCCTTTTTTTACCGCGGTGTCTAGTTCGGACTGGGCAGCGGCCAGAGTTGAGGCGGTTGGTTTGGCAACAAAAGCTTTGGTTGCTGATTTGATGTCTTGTTTAATAGCGACATTTCGCTGTCGTCGTTTAGTTGTTTGCTTTGCCCGTTTGATGGCAGATTTAATGATTGGCATGCTGTATTAATTACCTCTTATACAAATATTTACTTAGTCAAGGAGTGATTATAAAGCAAAACTGCTCTGATGTAAAGTGTTACATACTTGTTGACTGTAGTAAAATACTTATGGTATAGTTACAGTGAAATCTAGGTAAAATAAAAAATCAGGAAAAAAACACCACATGAACGAACCAAACGCTAAGGCAATGCAGCAAATCGTTGACAAGATAAACACATCAACGAATATTTTGGTTACAGTCAACAAAGATCCATCAGTTGACGAGCTATCTGCAGCAATTGGTTTGACGGCATTTCTAAACAAGCTTGATAAGCATGCAACGGCGATTTTCAGCGGCGCGATTCCACCGGCCATTACATTTCTGGATCCTGACAAGGTTTTCGAAAACACTGCCGATAGCCTTAGGGACTTTATCATCGCCCTGGATAAGGAAAAAGCTGACCATTTGCGGTATAAAGTCGAAGGCGACGTTGTTAAGATATTCATTACTCCTTATAGAACCACAATTTCTGAAAAAGATTTGGAATTTACACAAGGGGATTACAATATCGAGCTGGTTTTAGCTCTGGGAGTTGACAATCAAGAACATTTGGATACAGCCTTAGCGGCTAACGGGCAGATTCTGCATGACGTTTCTATTATGACTTTTAGCGCAGGAGAACAATCCAGCCAACTGGGTAGTGTAGATTGGCGTGACCAAAAGGCTAGCGGTCAAAGCGAAATGGTGTCGGGAATAGTCGACGCATTAAAAACCGAGAAGGTGCCTGTCGATAAACAGATCGCAACTGCTCTGCTAACGGGGATTGTTTCGGCTACCGAAAGATTTAGTAATCAAAAAACATCTTCGCATGTTATGACGTTGGCAGCGCAATTGATGGCAGCCGGGGCTGACCAACAGTTAATTGCCGCAAAATTACAAGAATCACACGAAATTAACAGTTTACCTAGAGTTTCAGTCGATAAGATCGCGACATCGAAGTCAGATAAAGAGCGACCAATTGAGCCGATCACGGAACCTTTACCGCCGCTACCACCACCAGATCTCTTAGAAATATCGCACGAAGACGAGACGGAAGAACCAGATGTTCCGGCGCCTTATGCTATTGACGAAGTTAAGCTAACGCCGCAAATGTCGGCAACGCCCGAAGTCGTACAGGAATCTACAGCAGAACCGACACCTGAACCAGTCATACTGCCGCAGTCAATAGAAGAGCCTAAATCGGTCGAGTTGGAAATGCCTGAACCGACAGTATCGACTATGCCTACGATAGAAGTAAATAGGGCTGAGCCGATTACGGACGTGTCAGCGCAAACGACTGGCCCGGCCGAAGAGCCATTACTAGGTGGAATATTGAATTCGACAACCGATCAGGCCGCCGAAGACGCCAGACGCGAACTAGAAAGGCAACAAAACAAGACGATTTTATCACATTCATACCTTGAAGGATCTGATGGCAGTGACGTAGCTCCAATAAACAGCGCCACCCAGGCTGAGGATATGAAGATTGTAGATATTTTTGACGAAGCGCCGACCGGAACATCGACTATTCCTCCGGCTTCATCTCAAATTGATATTCCACCACCACCTCCGACGCCCACTGTTGAATCAACGCCAACCATCGGCATGCCGTTACCGCCGCCTTTACCTGATTTCTCGACTCTGCCGACTGAACCACCCGTAGCATCAGGCGATACTAACGCTCCAGAGACGCCTTCAACCAGCACCTTGCCGCCTCCAAATCCAGACGATCCAAGCCAGTTTCAGATACCAACTCAGTCAGCTAGCTAAAACGAATGATATAATCTAACTTACCTATGACAGATGGGATTATTTTGATTGATAAACCGAGCGGCATGACTAGCTTTGGTGTTGTTGCTCGAATTCGACGAGTCTTAAGTGTTGAAAACGGTAAAAAAGTTAAAGTTGGCCATACCGGCACTTTGGACCCATTCGCAACCGGATTGATGATATTAGTTATTGGGAAAGAATGTAAAAACGCTGAACGATACAGCAAATTAGATAAAGTCTATGAAGCCACGATTTGTTTGGGCCAAACCAGTTCGACGGGTGACCCAGAGGGTGAAATAACCGAAGTATCAGATAAAGTACCAAAAATGACGGATATCGAGTCTACACTTAAGAATTTTACTGGCGAAATTAACCAAACTCCACCGATTTTCAGCGCTATTAAAATTGATGGGCAGCGTGCCTACAAACTGGCAAGGAAAGGCGAAAAAATCGAGATGCCATCGCGCAAGGTTACAGTCTACAGCCTGGAAGTAATCGACTATTCATATCCTGCAATCAAAATCAAAGCACACGTCAGCAGCGGGACTTATATACGCAGTTTGGCCGAAGATATCGGGACGGCACTTGGGACTGGGGCGTACTGCAATCAGCTGCGACGAACCGAAATCAACGAGTGGAGCGTTAAAAATGCTCAACAATTATCCTATTTTTTGTAACACTTTTATCAAGGTGTTGAAAACTGTGCAAAACTTTGTTACAATACACAACTAATGATTACAGCAGACGAAAAAGCCAAAGCTTTTGCTTTGACGCAGACTCACAAAAAAGACGTCGGTAGCCCTCAGGCCCAAGCGTCAGTTTTGACGACCCGTATTAAAGAAATCACCGAACATTTGAAAACCAATAAGGGCGACCACATGGCTCGTCGCGGACTTATTCAAATGGTAAGCCGACGCAAAAAACTTTTCAAATACCTTGAAGCTAAGGATTTCGACGCTTATAAAAAGACCGTCGCAACCCTTAAATTACGTAAATAATTGTGGTATAATACTAACATCGCGCACCATGGTGGAGAAGTGGTGGATATGGTTGTTCGTAGTGCGAACCTCTATACCCGTTACTTATTCGCCGAAAAAAATAAAGTGTGCGAATAACAAAAAGGAGGACATTTATGTCTACTATCAACCCTAACGGCAAGGAAATTTTTTCCGTTACCACTAACTTTTGCGGACGACCGCTGAAATTGGAAGTAAATCGAGTCGGCTTCAGGACTACTGCCAGTGTTTTAGTAACTTACGGAGATACCGTAGTTCTTGGAACCGCCATGGTTGGCAGCCGTCCAATCGTATTGGATTATTTTCCGCTTAGCATTGATTATGAAGAAAAATTCTATGCAGCCGGCAAAATTTCCGGCAGCCGTTTCATAAAACGAGAAGGCCGTCCAAGTGACGAAGCTATATTAATCGGCCGATTAATTGATCGTCCGATTCGACCACTGTTTCCAAAGGGCTATCGCCAAGAGGTTCAAGTGGTTGCAAGCGTACTATCTATGGATCCAGGCTTTCGACCCGATTCAATCGCTATGATTGCAGCCAGTGCTGCATTGATGTTAACTGGAACGCCGTTTGATGGACCGGTTGCTGGTCTACGCGTCGGACGCGTAAATGGTGAATTTAAGGCATTTCTAACTGCAGCCGAACGTGAAGCCAGCGATCTAGATTTGGTTGTTGCCGGTATCGAGACTGGAATTACAATGGTTGAAGCGGGGGCGAACGAAGTCAGTGAAGAAGTTATCGCCGACGGCTTGAAATGGGCATTTGAGGCTTATCAACCAGCAGTTAAACTGCAAAAAGATCTAGCAAAAAAAGTCGCACCGGTTGCTCAAGAATACGAACTTGTTCTGCCGAACGCCGAAATTCAAACCTCTGTCGATACGTGGGTTGATGGTAAGTTGGGCGATGCTTTGCATAAGCCATATGCCGAGCGAAATGAATTAGTTTCAGCACTTCGATGGGATTTCCATGAACAAATGGCTGAAAAAATCGGAACCGAAACTTACGAACCATTGCATGACGAGTACGACGAAGCCTTCACGATGGCTCTTCACAAAGACGTTCGTGCCGGAATTGTAAAAAACAGTGTCCGTCCGGACGGCCGAAAACTAGACGAGATTAGGCCACTATCTTCAGAGGTCGGAATTTTGCCACGAGCTCACGGCTCTAGTATTTTTACCCGTGGACTAACGCAGGCCATGAATATCGTTACGCTAGCCCCATTAAGTTATGCGCAGTTAGTCGACACAATGGAAATTACCGAAGGTGAACGGACGTATATGCACCACTATAATGCACCCGGTTACACCGTTGGGGAAGTCCGCCGGTTGGGTGGTGCCGGACGACGTGAGATTGGACACGGCTATCTAGCCGAGAGGGCATTATCGCCAGTTTTGCCTACGCGTGAAGATTTTCCATATACAATCCGCAGCGTTACTGAAATAATGAGCCAGAACGGCTCGACTTCAATGGCGGCTACTTGCAGTAGTTGTTTGGCTTTGATGGATGCTGGCGTTCCACTTAAGGCGCCAGTCTCTGGTATCGCTATGGGCCTAATGATGGAAGGCGAGAAGCCGTATGTATTAAGCGACATCGCTGACGCTGAAGATTTTGCCGGTGATATGGACTTCAAAGCTACTGGTACTGAAAAAGGCATCACAGCTCTTCAAATGGACATGAAAGTTCACGGTTTGCCGGTTAAGGTTTTGGCCGAAGCCTTGGATAAATCAAAATCGGGTCGCGCCTTCATCTTGAAGCATATGCTTGAAACGTTAAGTGGACCACGAGAAAAACTCAGTCCGTATGCACCGCGCATCGAAAAAATCCAGATTAATCCCGATAAAATCGGTGCCGTTATTGGTAAAGGTGGTGATGTGATAAAGAAAATTACAGCCGAAACCGGCGCCCAGATAGATATTGCTGAAGATGGTTTGATTACGGTTGCAGCTATTGATACTAAAGCAATTGAGCAAGCCATGAACTGGATAAAGGGGCTAACCGAAGAACCCGAAGTCGGCGCGGTTTACGAAGGTAAGGTTGTCAGTATCAAAGATTTCGGGGCGTTTGTTAATATTATGCCTGGAATCGACGGTATGGTTCATATCAGTGAACTATCTAGCGAAAGAGTCGCCAAGGTTACTGACGTTCTAAAAGAAGGTCAAATCGTCAAGGTCAAAGTTATGGGTATTGATGACAGGGGCCGTATCAGCCTTACGATGCGAAACGCCTAAGCTTGTAATCTAGTCGAATTCGTGCTAGTATTATGGTAACTGATCGTTTTCTTGTAATTGATTATGATAAATAAAAAACAAGTACTTCTTGAACAGATTAAGGCAGATATTTTGAAAAATAATATCTGCCCGGATTTGGCTCAAGAAGCCACGAACCTTGTTATGGGCGACGGTAATATCGACGCGGACATAGTGCTAATAGGCGAGGCTCCTGGAAAAAACGAGGATGAACAAGGATTGCCATTTGTAGGTGCAGCCGGAAAGTTCCTTGATTCAATGTTAGAGGGTGCTGGCATAAGGCGTAGCGATGTATATATAACTAATATTGTTAAATACAGACCACCCAATAATCGTGATCCATTACCTAGTGAGAAAGAAGCCTTTTGGCCGTACTTGGTGCGTCAGCTGGATGTCATTCAACCGAAAATTGTGGTGACATTAGGCAGGCACAGCATGGAATATTTCTTGCCAGATCGAAAAATAAGTGAAATTCACGGTCAGCCTAAACGAATTTCATTCGGTGAATCAAAGATAGTAGTCGTACCTCTGTATCATCCAGCAGCCGCATTATATAACGGCGGGATGAGGACGACATTAATAGAGGACTTTAATAAGTTATTAAAAATTATAGAAATTCTAAACCAAAAAAAGGAGAATACATAAATATGGGTCAACGAAGACTCGCTGAGGTCCAACCAGACGATCAGTCAAAGAGACCGGATAATGTTCGGCAAAAATCAAATAACACGGTGCTTAATAACACCACAACCCGAAAGGGCGAAGCTTTTAGAGCGCAACGGCGTACCAATGAAAATGTAAATCAGCGCGCATCTCAACACGTTATTAATATACCGGTCAATAAATCAATCTATAACGGATACGAAGGGAAACAATACAGCCCTGTTGATCAAAAAAAGCAGCCACGTATTGGCGGCCCGAAAATCAGGATTTTACCAATCGGCGGCTTGGGCGAAATGGGTATCGGCAAGAACATGATGGCTATCGAATACGATAACGACATCATAATAATCGATTGCGGATTCTTGTTTCCGGGCGCAGATTATCCCGGAATTAATTACATTACCCCAGATACGACTTATCTTGAAGAAAACAAGCACAAAATTCGTGCGATTTTGTTTACGCATGCTCATTTAGATCACATCGGAGCATTTCGACATATAGCCCACAAGATCCCAGCGCCGGTCTACGGCACTAAATTTACGATAGGGATGATTCAACGCACGATGGAAGAGTCGTCGTTTGACTACGAACCCCAGTACAACATAGTAAACCCAGACGAACACGAACGAGTACAGATAGGCGATAGCTTCAACGCCGAATTTGTTCGCGTGCCTCACTCAACTCCAGATTGCGCGGCAATCGTCATTCGAACTCCTCTTGGGGTTTTAGTGCATAGTGGCGATTGGCGATTCGAGGAAGAGCCTGTCGATGGAAAAAAATTCGATATGGAAAGGCTTACGGAAATTTCAACCAAAGAAGGCATTTTGCTGTTGATGAACGAATCAACCAATGCCGAAATCGAAGGCACCCATATGCATGGAGAATTAGATATTCAGCACAGTTTCGGCGAAGTTATGGATAAATATCCAAATAGCCGTTTGATTCTAAGCTGTTTTAGCAGTCATATTTATCGAATGCAGACGATTTTGGATGAAGCCAAACAGCACGGCCGAAAAGTTGCCTTTGCTGGTTATAGCATGATTCAAAACCTTGAGGTTGCACTTCGTACGGGCACAATTAAAGTCCCGAAAGACGTCGTCGTTAAAATGGAAGAATTAGTGAAAATGCCTGACAGTAAAGTTACGATTGTCTGTACCGGATCGCAAGGCGAATTTAATGCTGTTTTAAATCGTATGGCCAGTGGTAGTCATAAGTTTGTCAAAATCAAAAACTCTGACGTTATCGTTTTCAGCTCAAATGCCATTCCAGGAAATGAAAAATATGTTACCAGGACGGTTGATGGTTTGATGCGTGAAGGTAGCGATGTTATTCAAAACGGTAAGACGCATCTAACCGGTGTTGGTCCACTTCACCTTTCTGGGCACGCTTACTTTTCGGATCACGCAAGGCTAATCAGTGCCCTGAACCCTACATATTACATGCCAATTCATGGTGAATTTCATATGTTGGTACATAATGCTGGTATTGCCGAAAAAGAAGCCGGTATAAAACGTGATAATATATTCGTTTGTGACAGTGGCGATATTTTGGAAATCACCACCGAGGGCGTGAAAAAGAACGGGCGTTTTCCGGTTGGTGGCATTATGTACGATGACAACGGAGCAGTCGTTTCAGAGGTAGTACTCAAAGACCGCATGCATATGGCCTCAGAGGGAATGTTTATAGTTGTTCTGACGGTTCAGAAAGGTAGCGGGCGACTACTAACTAGCCCTGATATCATAAGCCGGGGGTTCATCTATTTGCGCGATAGTGAAGAATTGATGGGGCTAATCAGACAGTACTTGAAACAGAAGGTTGCTAGGACATTTTCTGGTAAGCATGTTGATTTAGACGCTGCCAAGAAAGAATTAAAAGAGGAAATAACACATATTCTCTACGATCAGACTAGAAGGACTCCGATTGTTATCCCCGTAATCAACGAGATTGCCGGGGGCGTGAGCGTCAGGACCGTCGGTAAAACCGGCGAACCGATCGTTGCAATTGATCCTATGCAAAGCCTTAAACAGACTACACAGATTAAATATCCCCCGCGCCAGGTGCCGGATAGCGAAACTAACCAACCGCATATTCGAGTGCACCCACGAACCTACTAGATAGTGTCCACTTGCAAAACGTAGTAAATTTTGCTATAATATGTGTATAAAATAATGCACGAAAGCGCCTATAATAGGAAAGCAATGGCAAAAAAGAAAAATACATCAAGAAAAAAGAAGACGATAAAGCCAGTCTCAACCCCGCAGCACGATTTGCCAAGCGGGTTTTGGCCACAGGTTGGTGCCGTTCTTTTGATAGCTGTGGCGTTACTACTGGTTGTAGCTTGGTTCCATGCAGGCGGTCAGGTCTTGGATTGGGTGTACAAGATGACCCTGGATGGTATTGGGTACTCAGTATACATTGTTCCGCTCTTGTTTATTTATATCGCAATTGAAATTTTCAGGTCCGATGACAACCGACTATCGATGCCTATGAAACTGGCGACAGCTTCGGCTATACTATGGTTCTCGTCTTTATTCGGACTTCTAACAAATACTAACGGCCAAACAACCGGTGGAATAGTCGGTAGTTTTATCAATAAAGGCATGCTGATGGTTGTGAGCAGTTCGGTAGCGGCATTCATATATGTGCTTCTAATTGCGATCACTTTGTTGTTTATACTACGAGTATCGCCAGGCACTGTCATTAAAAAGATTTGGCAACTAGGACGACGAGATTTGGCAGACCAAGAGGCGAATGTAAAAGTAATGCGCAATGCGGCGGCGATTGACGGTGCTGACTCAAAGGACATTGGAGAGTTCAAGCTGCACGCCGGTGTTCCGATGATAAGTGCAAAAGAAGCAGCAGCTGCCGATAAGAACCAATCAAGATCCGGCCAACAGAGTGGAATGCACGATAAATCTGAGACTGCGTTAGTTACTATCAGCGATCCGAACTGGAAAGCTCCTAGCCTTGATTTACTAGAGAAAAAGCAATCGCCAGCTGATGCTGGTGATGTTCAGCAAAATGCATTAATTATCCAGAACACCCTTAGTGAATTCGATATCGACGTTAAAATGGAGGGTGCAAATATCGGGCCACGTGTCACGCAATTCACACTTAGGCCGCCTAGCGGTGTTAAGCTGACTCGTATTACTGCACTCGAGACTAATATCGCCTTGAATTTAGCGGCACAAAGCTTGCGCATGGAAGCGCCAATACCTGGTAAAAAAGCGGTCGGTATAGAGGTTCCAAACCGCAAATCTGCCGATGTTCGTTTGTATTCGGTCTTAAGTAGTTCAGAGTGGGAGAAAAAGTCTGAGCCATTATCATTTGCAATCGGACAAGATATTGCCGGTGGGGTGATGGTGGGCGAATTGAATAAAATGCCGCACCTTCTAATTGCAGGTCAAACCGGCTCTGGTAAATCAGTTATGATTAACACTCTTCTAACCAGCTTGCTATATCATAACAGCCCAAGCGACATGAAACTTATCCTGGTTGATCCTAAGCAAGTTGAAATGGCTGCTTATGACGACATTCCTCATCTTCTAACTCCGATAATCAGTGAGCCGGATAAAATGATTAGCGCCTTGAAATGGGCCGTGAACGAGATGCAAAGACGCTATAGCCTTCTAGCCGAACACAAAGTGAAAGACATTAAGTCTTATAATAATAAGATTCGCTCGACTAGTGCGAAGGTCTCAGTCGAAGATGCCGACGGTGTTCCCCAGGATCACGAAGGCGGCGCTATGCCATATATAGTCATAGTTATTGATGAGTTGGCGGAATTGATGATGATTGCTCCGCGGGATGTCGAAACATTAATCGTTAGACTGGCACAAAAAGCTAGGGCAGTCGGTATTCACTTAGTACTTGCAACCCAGAGGCCAGATGCTAATGTTATTACCGGTCTTATTAAAGCCAATGTTCCTGCTAAGATTGCATTCACTGTTGCCTCGCAGGTGAACAGTAGAATTATCATAGACCAAGCCGGTGCAGAAAAACTGCTTGGTTCTGGTGATATGTTGATGCAAACTGCCGAGATGAGCAAACCAAAGCGTGTTCAGGGCGCTTTCGTTAGCGATGCTGAAATACACAAGATTACCGATTTTCTACGTATGCAATCGCCACCGCAATATAATGATGAAGTTGTTAGCCAGCCTGTTCATCTAAATGGCAAGGGTGGTGTTGTCATGGACTTCGACAGTAGTAATGATGACGATTTATACAAGGATGCGGTTAGAGTTGTAGTTGAAAGCAACAAGGCTAGTGCCAGTTTATTGCAAAGACGCCTACGTGTTGGCTATGCTAGGGCTGCCAGGCTGATTGAAAACATGGAAGATCAAGGAATCATTGGTCCCGCCGACGGAGCTAGATCCCGCGAAGTCTTAATTGGTGATTATGACGAACTGGGCCAGCCCGACGAAGGCGTCTAGTATATACTCTTGTGATATGTTACAATCAAGGTGTTATTAACTCAGCTTGCATTAGGTGCAAGCATCAGACACGTATATTACGAGAAAACGTGTAAGGATTCCAAAGGAGGAAATCTAAATGAAGGAATATGAACTAACAGTTCTAATTCACCCTGACCTAGAGGTCGATCTTGAAACACCACTTAGTAAGATTCGTGGAATTGTTACTGGTGCTGGCGGTGAAATCGTCAGCGAAGACAACTGGGGCAAAAAGAAACTGGCATATCGAATTAAAAAAGAAGATTTTGCCGTTTATGTTTATTTTGATATTAAACTACCAGCCGATGCGCCACTGAAAATCAGCGGCACTTTCAATATTACCGATGAGATACTTCGCTATTTGTTGGTTAAAGTCGATGAAAAGAATCGCAAGATTCTAGAGGAAGCAAAATTAAACGCTGCGTCGACGGAAACGACCGACGGCGAAGAGGAGGAGTAGTCAAATGGCAAAAAGTGTTAATCAAGTTATTCTGATGGGCCGGTTGACCCGAGATCCCGAACAGCGAACAACGAACACAGGCAAAACTATTGTTAGCTTCAGTATCGCAGTTGATCGTGGCGGTCAAGACGACATGGCTGATTTTTTCAACGTTAACGCATGGGAAAAGCTAGGTGAGTTGGTTATGCAGTACTTATCGAAGGGTCGACGAGTTCTCGTACAGGGTCGTTTGCGACAAGACCGATGGGATGATAAGGATACTGGTAAGAAACAGAGTCGAATCGAAGTTACAGCTAGTGACGTTACCTTCTTGGATGGCCCCGGAGACAGCGCAAGACAGCCAGAAGCACCAGAGAGCGCATCAAAGAGTAAAAAGTCCGAAGATATAATTATCGAAGATATTGATGACAAACCAATAGATTTAAGCGAGATTCCTTTCTAGGATAATCAGGAGAAAAATATGGCAATTAAAAGATTTAAAAAAGATACACCGGTATATTTTGACTACAAAGACGTTCGAACTTTGCAACGATTCGTCGATATTTATGGCCAGATCAAGCAAATTGGAAAAACCGGTCTAAGCGCCAAGCAACAACGCCAATTGGCAGTTGCGATAAAACGCGCCAGGCATCTCGCATTATTACCATTTGTAACTTCAAGGTAATTCAGTGGCATACCAGCCTACAGACTTGAAAAAAGGTGTTGTCGTTCAAATTGACGGCAAGCCTTTTAAAATTATCGACTATAACCAGAAAGTTATGGGGCGTGGCGGTAGTATCGTCAACGTCAAGATAAAAAACCTGATTGACGGCAGTGTCATTCCGAAGACTTTTAAGGGGCAGGAAAGAATCGAATCGGCCGAAGTGACAAACCGGTCGGTACAGTATTTATATAGCGATGGGTCGAGTTATCATTTTATGGATCCCATTTCGTTCGAACAATTTCAGCTGTCTTCCGACATTGTCGATGGAATAACCGGATATTTAAAAGAGGGTGAAAATGTAACGTTGCAGTCGTTTAACAGCAATATAATCAATGTGGATTTACCTAAGAATATATATCTGGAGGTTACATATACCGAAAACGCAGTCAAGGGCGATACTAGCGGTAGCGTGTCAAAGGACGCAAAGCTTGAAACCGGGCTAACGGTAAAAGTCCCGGCTTTTATTAAAACCGGAGATATCATTTCTGTCGATACTTCAACCGGTGAATATCGCGAACGCAAAAAAGGATAGTATGACAAAGCAGCGACTCGATATAGTGCTGGTCCAAAAAGGATTAGTGGCTAGTCGGTCACAATCAGAAACTTTCATTAAACTCGGTAAGGTTATTGTTGATGGGCGAGTGATTACAAAATCTGGTCATTTCGTCGGTACGGACTCCAATGTCGAACTTATTATAGATAACCAATATGTCAGTCGAGCCGGAATGAAGTTGGAGTCTGTTGCGAAAAATCTTAGACTTGATTTCAAGGATAAAATAGTGTTGGATGTGGGTAGTAGCACGGGGGGCTTTACGGATTTTGCTTTACGAAACGGTGCGAAAAAAATATACGCAGTTGACGTAGGGACGGATCAAATGCATCCAAAATTACGCGACGATCGACGTATCGAACTGCACGAAAAAACCGACATTCGCGATTTTCAGATGGCCGAAAAACCAGACATTATAGTTATCGACGTGTCGTTTATTAGCCTGCGTGACATATTGCCGTATATTCACGACAATCTATCGGATATGAATGCTCAAATAGTTGCGATGGTAAAGCCCCAGTTCGAAGCCGGTAAAGACCAGACAAATAAGGGTATAATCAAAAATGACTCTATGCGTCGTCAGATTTTGCGTGATTTCGAAGATTGGTCGCGAAAATATTTCGTAACTTTGGATAAGCGCGACAGCGACGTTTCTGGTGCTAAAGGTAACCAGGAACGGTTCTATTTGCTAAGACGGTTAAAAACTTTATGAATCGAAAATGAGAGGTGCGGCTGGAAAAGAAGGCGAAGTGACGCAGGCGATACCTATTAAGGTTTCGAAACAATATTTATCAGACGAGAGCCAATATAAATCTATACAATCCCTCAGCCCTTATGGACAACAGGCTCTAGAGCGGATAACGGGAGAGCCCGTTGATCTCAGGAACGAAGTATTTTCATTAAGCCCCGAAGCTGTAGATGCGGAAATAATAGACATACAACAGGGTTTGAAAACCGTGATGGATGAACTCATGACTTTGTCTGCAAAGCATGCGGATGGGGTGTACTCTGATAATCGCAGCCTGATGGCTGATTTTGAAGAGCGAGAAAATCTACATGCCAGGAAAGAGGTCTTGAGGCTGCGGTTGGCAAAATTGGAAAAAGCTAAACAGGCTTTAGTGGCTAAACGTTAAAGCGGAATTCGACCACATCACCAGGCTGCATTACGTAAGTCTTACCCTCTGTACGCATTTTACCTGATGAGCGAGCAGTGGCTTTTGATCCGGCAGCGATTAAATCATCATAATCAACGATCTCAGCTGCAATAAAGCCTCGTTCGAAATCCCCATGTATTACCCCAGCAGCCTGAGGGGCTGTTGTACCTTTTTTTATTGTCCAAGCCCTAACCTCTTTTGGCCCAGCCGTTAGATAACTTTGCAGCCCCAGGATATCGTAAGCCGCATGGATTAATTGCAGAAGGCCAGTTTCTTTTACGCCGTAGGTCTCTAGAAGCTCGGTCGCTTCGTCGGGAGCTAAGGATTTCAGTTCGTCTTCTAGTTTTGCGCAAACAAAAATTGTTCGGGCTGGCTTTACTAATTCTGACAATTCGCTTTTTTTAGCCTGGTCAGCAAGAGTCTCTTCATCAACATTGAATACATATATAACAGGTTTTGCTGTTAGCAGGTGTAAATCGGATATCATTTCCATATTTAAATTGGCAATCTGTGATAGAGGAGTGCCAGTTTTTAGTTTTTCAATTAGTTCAGTTTGGTAATCGGCTATTGCTTTTAATTTAGGGTTGGCCTTGGTGTCTTTACGCGATTTGACCAAGCGCGTTTCGATCGTCTGAATATCTGCCAACATCAATTCGGTGTTGATAATATCGATGTCATCACGCGGGTTGATCTTTTCCGACACATGAATAACGTTGTCGTCCTTAAACGCTCTGACAATGTGAACGATTGCGTCACAACTGCGAATGTTGGCGAGGAATTTGTTGCCGAGTCCTTCTCCTCGGCTTGCGCCGGCAACCAAGCCAGCAATGTCGACGAATGTCACGGTCGCCGGGATGATTTTATTTGTATCGTAAAGATTTGCCAGTTTCTCCAGCCTTTCATCAAGGACGGGGACAATGCCAGTATTTGGCTCGATAGTTGCAAAAGGATAATTTGCGGCTAATATGTCGTTGTTAGTTAGTGCGTTGAATAAGGTGGACTTGCCAACATTAGGCAGGCCGACGATTCCAATTGATAAACTCATGAATATATTCTAACAGAGGTAACGATTTATTTCTAATTATTGTATGCGAACGTTGTTTTGTTAGATACATGCTATTATTATTATGTATGGTAAGCATAAGGAATACTAACAGTGAACGGCGATGAGCAACCGGAAAAGCCAGAACAGGAACCAAAACAACAAACCAAGCAAAAGACTAGTCTAATTATTGCTTGTGTCGTTGTGATTGTATTAATCTGCGTTGCCGCTGGGGGTTGGCTGTACGTCTCAAACCTAAAAACATCATCAACACAAACCCAGGCGCAGATTGCCGCAGCTAAAGAGGCTAAAAGTGTTGTCGAGATGAACCAAACCGTCAATAAGGCGCAGGCACTGGCAGCTAGTGGTAATCAAAAACAGGCTGTTGCCGTTTATAATAGTGCTATCGATGCATCCAGCGACCCGCAATCCAAAGCCTTCTTATTATTGAATGAAGCAACTACATACTACAACGGTGGCAATTATACTGAAGCCCTATCTTACGCTTTACAGTCGGAAGGTATTGATAAGAATAGTAATATCGAGCAATTTATTGCCCAGGTGTATGTGAAAGAGGGTAACGATAGTGATGCGATTAAATACTATCAAAATGCCATTACATACACCAACAAGTCTCAGACAATGGCGCAGGCCAATATAGAGTCCTATCAAAACATAATCAAATCGCTTGGTGGAACGGTAAATTAAATGAATATAATTCATAAAAAAATCTTGAGACGAGGGATTGTCGGTTCAGCCGCAGTGGTGATTATGGCTTTTTGTGTATATTCTGTCGTTCACGCGATGTCGGCCGGTTATTTCAGCGGAGCCACCTTTTCCGGCTACGGTACGTATGTTTTTCCTAAGGATTTCAGTGACGGTGTTCTTGCGATTCCGCTTTACGTAGGTGATTCCCCAACCGCTTCCGAAAATATAACACGATTTGAAGATTTTCTAAAAGATTACAATGAAGGTGTTTATAACGCTGTGTATAACCATTCCCCACAAGTAGCAACGATTCAAAAAAAGTACGGAGCGGCATTTATAGTCTGTACTATGCTCGGAGAAACATTTTCGAGCTGCAAGTCGGATGGATACGTTAACAACAGTAAAACCGTACAAGACAAGGGTTGGAATACGCTTGATGGACGCTTAAACGGTCCTGGAATGAAAATTGATTGGAATACAGCCCTAGACGATGAAACATATGGAGGAAGCAACGGTGCGTTTGACAATTCGCTTTGGGATTTGACGAACGATGATAACTATAGGTGGTCGCAAACAGACCCTGAAACCGACCCGCCTATTACTTTTGAACACAATGGTAGCGCCGTATACAGATTGTTTCGTACCTGCGCAAATCCAATTGGGGATTTGCCGGGTTTACCCGTGACATGGACTATTTCTCCGTCATCTATTGTTTCTCAAATTAAAGACTCAAGTGGTAAACCTATTGCTGGCGACACTACGACAGCTATCCCAGGGGATGCGATTCAGTGGACGCACACGATAGAAAACACGGGTCCTGACGATACCGATAAATCTATATACTATGATTACACAAACCAACAGGGGCTTGCTACCAACGGTACAACACCCAAAAGCGGGACCGGCCAAAAAGTAGACTCTGGTTTCAAATCGGATAATACGAAATCATTTACATCGCCCATTTATGTCGTAAAAACTAGTGACGTTGGGCTAAATCTATGTCGCGCTACTAGAGTATGGTCATGGACATCTACCATTGACTCTAGTTCGAGCTATGACGGAGTAAAGGGTAACGGCTTAACTTCAACGGGGGCCTGCGTGTTGGTGAGTAACCCTACTGTTGTCTACACCCTAATACCGACAGTAAATATTTCCCCGGACGCAATCGAGGCCGGAGCTACATTGTATGTTTCGTCTAATATACAAAACACCGGACCCGACACTAGTAGCAATCCAACCATCTGTACTTTAGCTAGACAAGTCAACGGAGTGCAAACCAGCACCACGCCTTGTAATAGTAGTGGATTCCAAGGAAACCACACTACGCCGGGTCCAAGTCTCAACGACACTGACACATCAAACTTGAGTCCGGGCGACCAGGTCTGCTATATATTAACACTCACTCCCCATTCGAACACCGACAGCGGACCCGTGTCTTCTAGTCCTGCCTGCGCAGTTATAGGTAAAAAACCCAAAACCGAAATCTTAGGCGGTGATTTAATAGTTGGAGGTAACGTTGCAACCAGTACGACTACAAAAGACAACTCCACCTATGGCAGTTGGGCCGAATACGGCATTATTGCCAGCGGAGGAATTAGTGGCGCCGCCTCTGGAGCAGCCTTTGCAGGGCCGGGCTTAGCAACACCCCCAACCGGTTTAGATGGACCTACATTTTGCCAGGCAAGCAAACTTAGTTTTGCTAACACACCGTCGGGCAATGCAACAAATACTTGTACGGGTGATTCAGGCACCGTGGGTTATTATACAAACGATGTGGCAATGCCTGATGTGGCAGCCAGCTTTCCTGGGACCGGTAATCAAATCTTCGGGTCGGTTGCGCCGGACTCTTTGCATAATGCTTCAGACGATACTTATAACGCTGGTAATATAACCCTAACCCAAAGTACGTTACTAGCCAATGAAACAGTAATTATCAAATCGACTGGTACCGTAACAATTGCCGGAAACCAACAAGACAGCGATGGTCCCTATACTAATATTGACCAACTACCGCAACTGATAATCATTGCCAACAAGATCGTAATTGATGATACGGGCGCCAATACAGTTACCAGAGTTGACGCATGGCTTGTTGCGAATAACAGTGACCAGACGGGCTCCATCTATACTTGTGACAATGAAAGTGGCTCCGAGACTATAAATGACTGCCAAGACCAGCTTCAAGTCAATGGACCTGTTATGACGGACCAACTATTTCTTCGTCGTACTGCCGGTGCTGACACAGCGGATCCAAGTAAGCCAGCTGAAATCTTTAATTTACGTGCTGACTCGTATCTATGGGCAATTGCTCATGCCACCACGGAAGGTAGCATCCATACTGTCGATACCATTGAGTTACCACCTAGATTATAGCTAGAGTTTACGCTTGCTTTTAATGCTAATGCTTCTGTATAATGATACTCAATATGGCAATACTAAAAGGATTGGGCAGCTTTTTTGCATTAGACATTGGTACTAATGCAGTTAGGGTCGTTCAACTCACTCCAACAGTTGGTGACGGCTGGAGCCTGTCTCATTATGGCTATGCTCCTGTTGATGAAAAGGTTACAACTAGTAACTCAGCCGAAAGTATGCGTCGCCTGGGTGAGATTATTATGACTGCGGTTGGTCAAAGCGGTATTAAGGAAAAGAATGTTGCCATAGGTTTACCATCTAGTAAAACGTTCACAACAGTTATTGACGTGCCAACTATGGGAGAGGCCGAGTTGAAGAGCACAATTAAATATCAAATTGACCAATATATTCCGATGTCGGTTGACGACGCAAAAGTAGACTGGGCACTGCTTGGCCAATCACTCCATAACCCTCAACAACAAGAGGTATTATTGGCCAGCACTGCCAACAGTTATTCGGAAGAGCGGCTTGAGTTTATTGAAGGACTAGGTTTTAACGTTATCGCAGCAGAGCCAGATCCAATCGCGATGGTTAGATCGCTTTTGCCATCAGGCATTAATGATGCGCGGCTGATTATTGATGTTGGTGAGCTTTCAACCGATTTAGCAATTACGTTCGGTGATACGCCACGATTAGTTCGTAATATTCCAACTGGGCTTAAATCATTGGTTAAAGCTGCTGTTCAAAATCTGAACGTCCAGGAAGATCAGGCGCGACAATTTATTCTCAAATTCGGCTTAGCGCCCGATAGGCTAGAGGGTCAGGTATATCGAGCCATTGAATCCACTCTAGATAATTTTGCATCTGAATTAGTAAAATCTATCAAATTTTTCCAAACACGGTATCCAAACACGCCGGTTGGAGGGATTCTACTATCCGGTTTCGCAGCCATTGTTCCTCAGTTTGGAGAATATATAACAGCAAAAACCGGCGTTACATCCACAATCGCAAACCCATGGCAAAAAGTTCGCGTTGGCCAGTCTGACCAACAACAGCTAAGTGCGATCGCTTCCGAATTTGCGACCGTAATAGGTCTTGCTCAACGAAGGAATTTGAAATGATTGAGATCAACTTAGTCCCCGATGTAAAACAAGAGTTGATAAAGGCCCAAAAAGTCAGGTCTAAGGTTATTGCAGGTGCTATATTTGTAGGTTTAGCGTCGGTTGCTGTTGTCGTACTGTTGGCTATTTATGTTTTTGGGATTCAAACCGCCCGAGGTCTTATAGCAGATGGGCAGATTAATTCTAAAAGCAACCAACTGCTAGGCGTTACGGATCTTTCAAAAACACTCACCATCCAAAACCAGCTTACGAAAATCTCCACTCTTAATAATAGTAAGAATATAGATTCACGTGTTTTTGATTTATTAAACGCAATCATTCCACCCGCTCCTAACGATGTCCAAATATCCGATTTGACGGTCGACTCAACGACAAGAACCATCACGATAAACGGACAGGCCACCAACAGCTATGCAGCCGTCGAAGTATTTAAAAAGACCATTCAAGGAGCGGTAGTTAAATATGACGGCAACTCGTCAGGAGCAACGCTCGCGTCTAATATCAGTACCAGCAATACTAGTTATGGCGAAGACTCATCGGGCGCGAAGGTGCTTACATTTACACTAAGTTTTGAATATACGCCGGAGTTATTCTCTCCTAAATCACAAAATGTTTCTATTGTCGTAACCACTCAAGGTAACGTGACTGACTCATATTTGGGAGTTCCTAAGAGCATCTTCGCTGATTATCCGGCGACTACCTATCCGGAGGGTAAATAACATGCAATCAAAAGGGCCAGCTATTCGAAAAAGAACACAGATTGCTTCGGCTAATCGCATAATGTTTATATGGGTAGCCGGTATTTCGGTTGTTTTTGGAGTTTCATTGGTAGCCGCGGCTTTCTTAGTGCAGATGCTATTTTTCAATGAAAGAGTATTGCAAGCAAAGGAGCAAACGATATCAACTCTCGATACGGACAATGGAAATGTTAAGTCATTACAGGACAATGAAAACGTATTAAACACCAATGAAGCTTTAATGAGCGCAAAAGCCCAGCCGGACGACCAAGCGATTCAAGTTATTTTAGATGCCCTACCGTCAGGTGCTAATTCACTAGCCCTTGGGGCTTCACTTCAAAACGTGTTACTTTCCGGGATTAGTGGCTTGACCTTGGATTCGCTTCAAGTAAATCCAGTTGCTGGAGTTGAATCTTTGGGTGATAATGGTTCAGTATCTGACAACATAGCTACGCAACCAAGCTCGCAAAACCAGATAACATTTCAATTTTCGGTAAATGGTGACGACACAGCTCTTCAACAAGTTTTGGTAAATCTTGAAAAATCGATCCGTACGATCGACGTGACTTCGCTAAATATCGAGAGTCAAGGTGAAACCCAAATGATGACTGTACAGGCCCGCGCATATTATGAACCTGCTGTAAATTTGAATTTGACTAATGAGGTAATCAAATAATGAAAAAAACTGATATAGCAATGATAATACTAATAGCGTCAATCAGTGTATTCGTATCCTATTTTATCGCCAAAAGCGTGTTTGGTGATGTGTATTCCGGTACGGCTAATGTTAAAACGATCGACAAATTTGACTCAGCTATCACTCAACCAGATCCCAACATCTTTAATTCAAACTCAATTAACCCATCTGTTCAAGTCCAAATTAATGGGACCGGATCAGGGTCAAGTTCGACATCCTCCGGGACTCAGTAGGTATTAATCCATGGCTTTAATGACTGCTGATATGCAAACAAAACTCGTCAGCCTGCTTATTAGTGAGGGACTGGTTAGCGAAAGCGTGCTTCAGGACGTAAAACAGGCCGCTGCTTCAACTAACAGGCCGCTAATTGGCTTATTGACCGAAAGGGGTATCGTTGACGATGAGCTGTTAACACACGCCACGGCGCAAGTATCAGGAGTTCCTTATGTTAATCTTACGAATAGTGTTATAGATCAAAATATCTTGAATTTGTTGCCAGAGGATATTGCCGAACGGTTTATGGCAGTTCCGCTAGCAGAGGTACAAAATCGTTTGGCCGTCGCGATGATTGACGCGAATAACGTTCAGGCTGTTGACTACTTGGCAAATCGCATCGAAAGACCATTAAAAGTATTTATGGCCTCTGAAGTGGGCGTTAGGCACGTACTTGACCAATATAAGACAGACCTATCTAGCGTCGGCGAAGCAGCCGAAGAAAGTCAGGTCGAGGCCACCCAAGAGGCGAATCGTGGAGTTAAGACCATAGTTCAGGATTCGCCGATTAGTAAAGCTCTTAGCACAATATTAGAATATGCCTTAAAATCACGAGCAAGTGATGTACATATAGAACCACTCGAAAACGCGCTCAAAATTCGTTGCCGCGTCGATGGTATGCTCCGTGAAATTATGCAACTTCCAAAAAGCATCGAACCCGCCCTAGTCAGCCGAATAAAAATTTTATCCAATCTTAAAATCGATGAACACCGAATGCCCCAGGATGGCCAATTTACTGTCAAAATCGGCAGTAAAGAAGTCGACTTACGTATTGCGATTAGCCCGGTTATATGGGGTGAACAAGTTGTTATTCGTCTTCTAGATAAGTCTGGTAATTCATTTAATATCGAAGAGATGGGCTACGCAGGTAGAGCGCTTCGCGCAATCAGGAAAGGAATCAGAAAGCCTAATGGAATGGTACTAACGTCTGGTCCTACTGGTAGCGGCAAAACGACCAGTCTGTATGCTCTAATTAAGGAGATCAAAGACGATACACTGAATATTGTTACTTTGGAAGATCCAGTTGAATATAAGATGGACGGGGTTAATCAAATCCAGGTTAATACGGATGTAGGTTTGACGTTTGCCAGCGGGTTGCGTTCAATTCTTCGTCAAGACCCAAACGTAGTTATGGTCGGCGAAATCCGAGATAGCGAAACTGCAAATCTGGCAGTTCAGGCCGCTCTGACGGGACATCTGGTATTTAGCACATTACACACCAATAGTGCCGCGGGCGTTTTACCTAGGTTGCTGGATATGGGAATTGAACCGTTCTTAATAGCCAGTACTGTCAATACAATAATTGGTCAGCGTTTAGTGCGTCGTGTTGGTAAAAATCGTGAGACATACCAGTCAAACCCAATCGAAACACAAAATATTATGGCAACAATTGGACACCTACTACCGAAGACACCAGCTGATGTCGAACGAATTTCACAAGATTTAGGTTATAAAGACTTGCCCCTAAGTGGGCAAAGCGCTTATACTTTAGTGAGAGGAATCGAATCGTCTCAGTCACCCGGGTTGCACGGCTATAGTGGCAGGGCAGGACTTTACGAAGTCATGGATGTTTCCGAGGAGATTCAGAAACTGATTGTTTCACACGCAACCAGCTCCGAGATACAAAGGAAAGCTCAAGAACAAGGCATGGTTACAATGCGTCAAGATGGTTATCTGAAAGTTTTACAAGGCATAACAACATTAGAGGAAGTAAACCGTGTAACATCGGATACAGCATAAAAAAGGATGGGTAAGGCATGAAAAACCAGGAATTAAAAATAGAAATCCTACTAGAAGAAGTAGTTAAAAAGAAGGCTTCGGATTTGCATTTGCAAGTAGGTTTGCCTCCTATGCTGCGTGTTGACGGATTACTGATGCCAATAATGGGATTCGACCCACTTGACGAACAGACGATTGAGACTTTGATTTTTGCGATTCTAGACCAAGATCAGCGCCAGATACTGCTAAAAGACAAAGAATTTGATTTCAGTTTCGCATTCGGGACACTCGGGCGTTTTCGTGTTAATGCTTTTCATGAGCGTGGAAACCTAGCGGCAGCCCTTCGTTTAATACCCAATGAGATTAAGACAATTACGGAACTAGGTTTACCAAACGTTGTCATGGGTTTTGCGAATTACCCTCGCGGTTTAGTGCTAATTACCGGGCCTACTGGTAGTGGTAAATCGACCACATTAGCTGCTTTGGTTGATAAGATTAACAGTGAGTGCGCTCATCATATTATAACCATTGAAGATCCAATAGAATTTACACACAAATCCAAGAAGTCTGCAGTTGTTCAGCGCGAAGTGCACTATGACACCTATAGCTTCAGTGCTGCGCTTCGTTCAAGCCTTCGACAGGATCCTGATGTTGTGTTGATTGGTGAGATGCGTGATCTTGAAACTATTAGCGCTGCGATTACAATTGCTGAAACCGGTCATTTAGTGTTTGCGACCCTGCACACCAACAGTGCATCTCAGTCGATTGATCGTATGATTGATGTTTTTCCACCTCACCAGCAACCTCAAATCCGCGCTCAACTTTCGAATATATTGATGGCCATATGCTCGCAGCGTCTGATTCCTGCAATTGGTGGCGGGCGAGTTGCTGCTGCGGAAATTTTGGTAACGAATCCGGCTGTACGCAATATCATTCGTGAAGGCAAGGCTCATCAATTAGATGCCGTTATTCAGACGGGTGCAGATCAAGGTATGCAGACTATGGATCGCACGCTCGTGGGGTTGGTGCAAAACGGTACTGTAACGTATGACAACGCCTATGCGGTTGCAGTTGATTTGGTTGAATTCGAGAGGTTAATGAGGGGCTAGGATGAAGAAATTTACATATGAAGCCCGCGATCAGGCTACTGGTAAAATTTCGAAGGCGAATGTTCAGGCCGACTCGGAAGGTGCAGCTGCACGACTTTTGATTGATCAGGGTTTTACGCCTCTTAATATTAAAGAACAGAACGAATACGATAATCCCATTGCGAAACTTTCCGGACGAATTACAACCAAAGACAAGGTTGTTTTTACTCGTCAACTAGCCACTCTTATCGGTGCTGGGTTACCATTGGCGCAAAGTCTTCATACGACTCAAGAACAAACCGAAAACAAAAAACTACAAAATATCATTGGTGAAATTACTGCATCTGTTGAAGGTGGAAAATCGCTTTCCGAATCATTTTCTAAGCACCCAGAGGTGTTCGATGCTGTGTTTTTAGCCCTTGTTGGGGCCGGTGAGCTTTCTGGGACACTAGATAAATCCTTAATTCGGATAGCTGATCAACAAGAAAAAGACGCCGAGATCATGAGTAAGATAAAAAGCGCACTAACGTATCCAATTATTGTTTTGGTTGTGATAATTGCTGTTATGGCATTTATGTTATTAACAGTCGTGCCTCAGGTTGAAAAATTATATAAGGACCTGAAGCAGACATTGCCCTTTATTACGCAGATTATGGTTGCTGGAACGAATTTTTTGGTGCGTTTCTGGTGGTTGATATTGATTATTTGTGTAGCAGGAATATATTTCCTATTACAATATCTCAAAACCGATTCCGGAATAAAAACCAAAGACACATTTAAGCTTAATGTGCCAATTTTCGGTCAAATGTTCCGAAAATTATATATGGCCCGTTTTGCACGCACTGGTCAGACATTGCTAAATACTGGTGTTAGCATGCTTGACATGTTGAACTTAACCTCAAAAGCAGTAAACAATACAATCATTGGTAAAAGTATATTGCGAGCAGCAGAAAAAGTTAAGGGCGGCAAGGCTCTATCGGATGCACTTCAGCCGGAGGATTATATTTTGCCGTTAGTGCCACAAATGATCAAGATTGGTGAGCAATCAGGGCGTATTGACGAAATGATGGGTAAGTTGGCGCAAGTGTATGAGGATGAATTAGATGAAGAAATAAAAACTATATCTACTTCTATCGAACCAATCCTGATGGTTGTATTGGCCATTGTGGCTGGTAGTATGGTTGCTGCAATATTGTTGCCAATATACAGCTTAGTCAACGGTATACAGGTATAGACATTGTATGGTTTGTGATGTAGTATAATTTTAAGCATAAGCGCACATACGCTTGGCAGTAATCCATTCATAAGAAAGGTGGAAAAATTGTTATGAAGATCTATCAAAAAGAAAAAGGGTTTACGATTATTGAAGTTGTGCTGGTGTTAGCTATCGCAGCATTGATATTCTTAATGGTATTTATTGCATTACCAGCGCTAGAGCGAAGCCAACGCGATACGGCTCGTAAAAACGACGTTGGAATTGTATCATCCGGTGTTGAGTCGTATATAAGCAACAATCAGGGTAACTTCCCGAAAACAGCGGATCTTGGAAGCTACGTTACGAACATTTCGTCTAACACGACCGCAGCTGACGTAACAGTTAATACGAGTAGCGGTCCAACCTCTAGTCCAGTTGCTCCTGTTTTGGGTGGCATAGAAGTTACGCAGGCTACTCAATGTGGTTCAAGTACTGCCGGTACAGCTTCTGGTGATGGAGAAACACTTACTACCGGTACGACAAATCAGTATACGGTCGTTACTCAACTAGAATCTGGTGGTAATGCATATTACTGCATAAACGACTAATATTCGTTATTGTATTACGAGAAATAGAGGCAAACAAGCCTCTATTTTTTTGCGATTTATTAACGTTACCTGTTATGATAGTGGTTATGGAACAAGTGCTAGCTTACTTTATCATGGTTTTGGTCGGCCTTTGTATGGGCAGTTTCGCCGGCGCAACCGTATGGCGATTGCGTGCCAGGCAGTTGGTTCATGACAAAAAAGCTGGCGAAGAGGTTGACCCGGTTGAATATAGGCATTTGAACAAACTAACGAAGAATAGCCTAACAAGGGACCATTCCGTCTGCCTAAACTGCTCGTATAAATTGAAGTGGTATGACCTAATCCCACTGGTAAGCTGGATTTCTTTGGGCGGTAGGTGCCGCAAGTGCCGTAAGCCCATTGGCTATTTTGAACCAATAATAGAACTCAGCTTGGCGTTGTTTTTTGTATTGTCATATGCGTTCTGGCCAAGTCCACTTAATACTAGTCCCGAGATTATTAGATTTGTTATCTGGTTGGCGTCTGGCGTTGGGCTGACGATTTTATTTGCTTATGATAAAAAGTGGTCAATTCTACCCGACGTGGTCAACTACGTAATTATAGGTCTTGGTCTTATAAGTGCTTTGTTGGTGATCATCAGCTCTACCAACCAGCTACAAACCTTGATTGACGTAATCGGTTCCGTAGCCATATTAAGTGGATTGTATCTATTAATCTATGTTACTTCTCGTGGTAAGTGGGTTGGTTTTGGTGATGTGAAGCTATGCCTAGGACTAGCGCTTTTATTGGCGGACTGGCAACTGGCCTTTATAGCACTGTTTGCAGCTAATTTGATAGGTAGTTTGGTTGTGATGCCAGGGTTAATCACGAAAAAGCTAAAAGGTGATTCACACGTGCCTTTCGGACCGCTCTTAATAGCTGGTTTTGTAATCGCCGGCCTTTTCGGCCCATATATCATTAATCTGTACCAGCATCTGATATTCTAATCGTATTTACTCCTTCATGCTTATGTTATAATTATGAGCAAATGAAGCCTGTCAAGATATATGGTTTTACTATTGTTGAAACGATGTTATTCCTTGGGATATCAAGCCTGCTGGTTTTGGGTGTTCTGGTCGGGACCGGATCGGCAATTAATATCCAGCGGTATCGGGATAGTGTTACTTCAATGCAATCATTTTTGCAACAACAATATTCGAACGTGGCTAATGTGTCAAATGATAACAGCGGTAACCTAAAGTGCTATGGCGACAATAGCACGCTTCCGACTGGTCAATCCGACTGTGTGATACTGGGAGAATTTATCACCACAAATGGTGCTAAAGAATTAACGACTCAAGATGTTGTTGGTTATGATAATTCGTCGTCGTTACCCTCGAACGATTTAACCGCCTTGCAGGCGTACGACATTCAACTATCGCCAGTTGCACCAGAAACATATGATATAAGCTGGGGAGCGTCCCTTCAAAAGGCAGACGGTAGTCAGCTGCAGTTTTCAATGCTAATCGTCCGTTCTCCGTTCAGTGGTGCGATACAGACATTTATTGATACCGATAGTACCGGCGTAATAACAGGGGACAGTCAACATCCGCTAAGTGGCTTTCTGACTACGCAATATTTAACAAATGACGCTACGATTTGTATTAATTCAAATGGTCTGTTTACGGGGAATAGCATGGCTGTCTATATTGAAAAGGATGCAAGCAGTTCTAGTGGAGTTGAAACAAAAGGAGCTGATAGCGGATGTCGATAATGAAGGGCATGTTGGATAATCGTGGCGATACTCTAATCGAAGTAATGTTTGCGATTGCAGTTTTTAGCCTTGTGGCTGTCGGAGCAATATCTATTATGAACCAAGGGGCAGATACCGCCCAAAGAGCGCTTGAAATCGCTCTTGTACGTCAACAAATCGATGCACAAGCCGAAACGCTACGCTTCCTAAATGCTTCCTATATTGCCGCCTACGAAGCAGGCGGAACGTATTCTGCGAGTCCATATGCTGAACAGTGGCAATCAATCCAAGGACACCTTTCAAGCTCTGTCGTAGCATCGAGCACTAGTGCCACTTGTGCCATGGCTAAGGATATTACTAATAGTTTTATTCTAAATACGCATACGGCCGAGTTTGCTTCTCAGGGTAGTGGTGGTCTTACGTTTGAGCCAGCCGATACGTTCTCGCAAGTAAATTACAACAATAATACCGCATACGGCATATGGATTCAGGGCGTTAGCCCGGGTCAGTTTAGTGGGGACCAAAGTAGTTCAACCTACATAGATTTTCATATTAATGCATGTTGGTATAGCCCGGGTCAGTCGATGCCCGTAACTATAGGAACGATAGTGAGGTTGTATGAGCCGGTTTAATAATAGGAGCGGATTTACATTAATCGAACTGATGTTGGCAATGGGGTTTGTGTCGGCGTTGTTACTTGCAATCGCGATGACAGTAATTCAAATTGGCGATATATACAATCGTAGTATAACCTATACTAACGTTAATCAAGCCGGTAGTGCACTTGCTAGTGAGCTTCAACGCGACATTAACCAAAGTAGCCCTTTTGACGTATCTGATACGAAAAATGTTTTCGTACAGCAGGGTAGTCCAGGTAATTATTCGGGAGGTCGTTTGTGTATCGGTCAGTATAGCTATATCTGGAATTATGGATATGCTCTACAGCACGACAGCAGTTTTATTAACAAATATGTGAGCCCAGACACTGATCAGATTAATTTCGTCAAGGTACCCGATTCGGATGGTAGTTATTGTACTGACGCTACTACCACGGAGCAAGCCATAGATCCAACCGGAGCAATTGAGCTACTCAATACAGGTGGCCTTAATCTGGCCATACAAAGCTTCTCGATAACCTCAGATGCTTATGATAGTACGACTGGGCAAAGGATTTACAATATAAGTTTCTACTTGGCGACGAATAATCAAAACGAACTAAACTCCAGCCCTAACTCCAGCGCAACAGCCTGCTTAACACCAGATAGCCTAGATTCGAATCAGGGTTTTTGTGCGATAAGCCAATTTAATATATTAGCTAGGGCCGGAAATGTTACTGAATAATTCGCATTATTGCGGAAGGGAGCTTCATAGTATGAAACGTTTTAGCAAACAAAGTGGAGCCGTATCATTATTCGTTGTTATTTTCGCAACTCTTCTTATTACAGTAATAACGGTAAGTTTTATTAGTATCATGATTCAAAACCAACAACAAGCTACAGCCAACGATTTATCACAAAACGCTTACGATTCAGCGCAAGCTGGTGTTGAAGACGCGAAGAGAGCAATCCTATACCTTCAAAGCTATTGTGCGAGCCATCTCACGTCTGATTGCAATACAATGAAGTCGACAATAGACTCACAATCTTGCAACACTGCGGTTGAACAGCTGGCTGACGTAAAAAACAACGTTAGTGGGGGTGAGGTTATCGTTCAAACTTCATCTGGTGACAGTAAGATGAATCAGGCATACACATGTGTAAAAATTAGCATGGATACTGGTGATTATGTTGGTGTTTTAGGCAAGGATTCCAGTCAGATAATTCCCTTAGTTGGTGTGAGTAATTATGACACGATTAAAATCGAATGGTTTAATCAAAGCGACCTACAAGGGTCTTCAACTGGCCTTAACTTGCTAACGCCCGGTGACACGTCGTTACTTAGTCAGGGCGATTGGGTCAGTGCTAATAATCCGAACCAACCTTCGATTATGAGGGCCCAATTAATAGAATATAACAACTCTAGTTTCAATATTAGCGACTTTGACAATGATTCAAGCAACGGCAATGCTTCTAATAATACATTATTCTTATACCCGTCGGACGGTGTTAATAGCGTTAGTGGTTTTACGGACAATATACATCCTACGTCTAACTCAATCGGTGGTCCGGGCATGCCAAGCCAAGTACCATGCTCGAGTAGCAATTTAAGTTTAGGAGGTTATGCATGCTCAGCTACACTGACACTGCCCAAACCAGTCAACAGCAACGACCATACAGCCTACCTAAATCTCGAGTCATTATATAGAAAGTCCAGTTTTAGTATCATGCTTCTTAACGGAGGCGTAAACGGTACGCCTGTTTCGTTTGACGGCGTTCAGCCATTGATTGATTCAACCGGACGGGCTAATGATTTGTTTAGGCGGGTTCAATCTCGTGTGGAATTGACCAATGTTAACTTTCCTTATCCGCAAGGTGAAATCGATATAACTGGTAATTTATGTAAGACATTCTTTGTAACCGACAGCACAACTAGCTATAGTCCCGGGTCCTGTAGTCCCTGATGGAAAATTATTCTCTAGTCTTGTCGCTATGAAACTTCTCGTAAACTTCGTGTAGGTGTTGGTCTGTTACGTGTGTGTATACCTGGGTCGTACTAATGCTACTATGGCCTAGCATTGCCTGAACGCTGCGTATATCAGCCCCGTTCATTAATAGGTCAGTTGCGAAGCTATGTCTCATAGTATGTGGGCTAACATGCTTTGTAATACCAGCTAGACGAGTGTATTTGTTAATTATTCGCTGTATACTTCTGGCGCCAAGCCGTCGGTAATCTCCGCTATTCGTGGTCTCATTGTTTCGGCTGTAACTGATAAAAAGTGGCGGTAGCGAATCAACTCGTTTTTGTAGATAGTTATTGATGTGTTCACTGGCTTCTTCACTGATAAAAACCGGCCTATCCTTCTGTCCTTTTCCGCGAACCATAAACTCATGCCTCTTAGTATTAACGTGATCACGATTTAGATTGACGAGTTCAGATACACGTAATCCACTGGAAAAAAGTAGTTCAACTATTGCTCGATCACGAAGTCCAGTGGTGCTATCTGTTTTAATCTGTGCTAATATTTGTTCAATCTCGTCGAAACTTAGAAAAGTTACCTGTCGACGTGATACCTTCGGAAGTTCAATTTTCTCAGGAGATAAGCTTTTTATATCTCGTTTAGAAAGATAGTTTAAAAATCCCCTTAGTGCAATCAAGTGATAACTCTGGGTAATTGTTGATAATTCATCACCATTGCCATTTTTATAACGGTTTAACCATAACCTATATTTGCGAATTATTTCTGACGATATTTTATCAACAACAATATCGTTTGTGAATTCGATAAAACGCTCTAAATACAGAGTGTAATTTTCTGCCGTATGTGCAGAGCGACCACCTTCAACCTCCAAGTGTTCAATGTAATCAAGAATCAGTTCTGACATATACATACAGTAATCATATCGCAAAATTGATTATTTTGCTGTATGAGGTAATAGCTAAAATATTTGCTACAATGAGTATTAGTAAATAAAGGAGTAGTATGGCATCACACAAGAATACAGAGCAAACTTTAGTAATATTTAAACCCGATGCGGTGCAGCGAGGTGTTGTAGGCGAGATATTGACACGATTCGAACGTGTAGGACTGAAAATAGTTGGCCTAAAGATGATTTCGCCAACGCGCGATCAATATTTCAAACACTATGAGGAAATAGGGAAAATGATTTCTCGTAGGGGCCAAAAAGCATTCGATGTAACCCTCGATTTTATGCTGCAAGGCCCAGTAATAGCAATGGTCCTAGAAGGAATAGAGGCGGTCGAACTAGTTAGAAAGATGGCCGGTACCACAGAACCAAAAGCCGCCGCCGCCGGGACCATCAGGGGCGACTATTCTCATATAAGTTTTGGTTATGCGGATATAAATAATATGTCAACTCCAAATCTAATTCATGCCAGTGGTAGTGTTGATGACGCCAGACAAGAGATTAAACATTGGTTTATAAATTCGGAACTTTACAAATATAGTTCCGTACACGAGAAATTTACTCGATAAATCTGCTACAATACCAAGGTGAGCCTCGGTAGCTCAACTGGATAGAGCAGATCCGTCCTAAGGATAAGGTTGTAGGTTCAACTCCTGCCCGGGGTACCAAATTCATGGGGGTAAATATGGCGAAAAAGTCAAACGAAGAAAAACCGCAATTCAGTTTTGATGGTCAACGCGAAAACGAGAATTTACTGTTTGTTTTTCGACGTCACATGATTGCGATGCGAAAAGGTTTTTATCTTTTAGTAGTCCCACTTGCTATCTTGTCTATTCCGCCTTTAATTTGGCAGAGTAATTTATATCTATTCCTTTTGCCCCTCATCGGATTTGCAGTTGGATTGTTATTATTTATGTATCATTTTATCTTGTGGTACTACTCGATATACATAGTTACCGATCAACGCATTAGACAGGTTACGCAAAGTGGGTTTTTTAAGAAGGATGTGATAGACCTAAGGCTATCAAAGATTCAGAGCATAAGTTATAATATACCAGGGTTTAGTGGTGATATTTTTCACTTCGGAACCCTGGTCATCCATACATTCGTGGGTGATTTGGTAATTCATCACGTTGAACATCCTGTCAAAATTTACAACAAGCTACAGAGCGCAGTGAACAACGTGATTGATAAACAAGGAGAATATGAAGAAATTAGTTAAAAAATTTGTTAAACGGAAAAAAGAACCGTTGCCTACTCGCATTACTAGCGAGACAATTGAGCAGCATCGGGAACACATCTTGGCTGGTGGTCGTAAATTTAAATATCCAATTCAGTACGCTCGACATAGACTTGTAATAAATACAATAATTATTAGCGTGACAGCAATAGTTATCGCCATAGCTGTAGGCTGGTGGCAGTTGTATCCTCAGCAAAACACTAGCGAATTTATGTATCACGTGACGAAAGTTATACCCGTACCAGTGGCGTATGTAGACGGACAACCGGTGCTTTATAGTGATTATTTAATGAAATATCTAAGCTCAATTCATTATCTTGAGCAAAAGGAGCAGTTAGACGTAAAGACCGATAGTGGGAAAAGCCAAGTTGATTACATAAAACAAAAATCAATGGAATATGTAATCGAAAATGCCTATGCTGCAAAGCTAGCTGGGCAGTACGACGTGTCCGTTAGCAACGCGGAGCTAAATAATTATCTTACGTCTTTACGGCAGACGAGCGGGGGCGAAATATCTGAGCAAACTAATGACGCTGTTATTTTAGATTATTACGGGTGGTCACCCGATGAGTATAGTTATATGGTAGGTAAAGAATTGTTACGTCAAAAGGTGTCGTATGCTATGGACAAAGATGCTAAAAAAACAGCTGATAGTATTGAAAATACCCTCTCAACTAATCCAAAAATAATCATGAAGGATCTTGCTGAATCAACTTCAAAAACATCAGTAATTAAGGTTAATTATGGTGTTTCTGGTTTGGTTCCGAAATCTAATCAAGACGGCGGCCTAGCAATCGAAGCCACAAAGCTAAAAATAAACGAAATATCGCCAGTTATTCAGTCGACTACTGGGGACGGCTTTTATGTTATTAGGCTGCTTCAGATGAATAGTAGCCAGATTAGTTATGAGTATATAAATATCCCCTTAACTGCATTTACAAACTCGCTTAATCAAGTCGAAAAAGAAGGCAAAGTTACTCAATTTATTTCAATCCCAAGCGACAATTCCGAGCAGTCATAAAGAATGAAAATATCTGATTATAATTATAATTTACCCGAATCGCTGATAGCAAAAACACCTCCAAAAATTAGAGGCACATCTAGACTACTGGTGATAAATCGGAGTTTAACTGGGCTTGAAGATAGAAAGTATTCGGACATCGTAAACTATCTAAATCCAGGTGATGTTTTGATATTAAATAACACAAAAGTCGTTAAAGCTAGATTAGCCGTAAGCACAAGAACCGGTAAAAAGCGTGAAATATTGATTCTAGAAAAACACAGTTTTGACAACGATTGGTATGTCCACAGCGTTTTATACCGCCGGAAATTATCTCCTGGTGACGAGCTTTTCGTCGGCGAAGAGGTGATTATCGTCGACCGAATTTTAGGTGATGGCATAGCAACCGTTAGGTGTGACAATGACCTACTTAAGATTGCGGAAAAATACGGACGAGTTCCTTTGCCTCCATATATTAGACGAGATTCGAATGAGGACGACATTGTCAGATATCAGACCGTTTGGGCAAAAGAGAAGGGCTCTGTCGCAGCTCCAACGGCAAGTCTAAATATGACCGATGAAATATTAACAACGCTACGCCAAAAGGGCGTGGTAGTTAAGTATGTAACTTTACATGTTGGGCTTGGGACCTTTTTACCAATTCGTACAAATAATGTTGAGGACCATAAAATGCACCAAGAATATTTTGAGATTCCCAAGAGAACTGTTAGTTCTATTCAGAAAACGATGCGGTCGGGGAAAAGGGTGGTTGCACTAGGTACAACTGTCGCAAGAACTCTCGAATATGCATACGAATCGCTTGAAAAACTTCCGGCAGATATTTCCGGAGAAGCCGACATTTTTATATATCCAGGTTATAAATTCCGTATTGTTGATGTATTAATTACAAACTTCCATGCGCCTAAGAGCACCGTGTTAATGCTAACTGCCGCATTTGCGGGTTGGGACCGACTACTCCCCGCGTACGAACATGCAATTGAAAGTGAGTACGGCTTTCTTAGTTATGGCGATTCAATGTTGATCTTATAGTCGATTTGAAAGTGTTCATAACAGCTCTCGCTCCAAGTCTAAAGGAGTGTTTACGACTTTCTTTAAGAATTTCCGCCATTTCTTTCTCTTGTGCCTTTTTATAATTTTCGTTAGAGGTTTTTAATAATTCTTCAGCTTCGTCCAGTTTTGCCAGGCTAGTGTCACGATTATAGATTCCACTGTCGGCTATTTTGTGGAGGGTTTCTGCCATTTTATAATTAACCTCGCCGACCTTGTTGTATTCGTTTTCATCTAACATGTAATTTGCCATTCCGTAAAACCCGTATGCGGCCCGGTAATTGCCCACATCCTCCAACTCAAGTGCGTTGGTGGTGAGGTGCTCATAATCGATAATTGGACTTGTTTGATCTTTAGTGGAGATGAAGGCGGCCATTTCATAAAATTCCTTCGTGTTCTTGTAATTCCCGAATTCTTGTAGCTCGTGCGCTTTCGAAATTAATCCATCAAAGTCAAGGCTACCAAGCTCAACTCCATAATCAATTTCTCCGTGAGGAGGTTCTGAATCTGAAAGAGGCGTCTTGGGCCGTTCGAGTAGTTGGGAATTCTGGTTTTGCGTACTCATACTTTATATATTACCACAAAAGTGTAGAAAACGCAAGCGTGACTTACACTGACACGACATATTGAACACCTTCATTAATATAATAAGCAGATAGGAGGTGTAAAGTGAGAGTTGAACCGTCTTTAATCATCAGAACCTTACAGGCGAATAACGGTAGAGTTAGACAAACTGCCAGGCAGTTAGGTGTTAGTCCGGGGACAGTCATAAACTGGCGAAAACGATCTCGTAGTACCTCTAGGGGGATGAGGTATACTCTTACCAGGTTATCTAGATACTCGACCAGACCGAAGATGACCAGAATAACTACACTCTCAGCTAAACAACAAGACGAACTAGTAATTCTACGTCGACAATGTCACTATGGAGCAGATAAATTAGCTAAAATAGTAGGTGTAGATAAGCACAGTCGGACGATCCATAGATTTTTAAAAGCTAAAGGTTTAACGGCTCCGACAAAGAACTATCGTCGACCAAGATACCAGGAGACAACGCACATGTATCTAAAAAACGCTCACAGTCCCGGTAAACTCCAGATGGACGTTAAATACGTTACTCCGGAGCTGTCCGGACTAGAACATACCGTCTATTTGTATGCGGTTATCGACATATGGTCGCGTTGGAAAGCTGGTATCATCTTACCCTCGCTAGACCAGGAACTAGCTATAGGAGCGTTGGATTATTTACTACCCAGACTACCTTTTAGAACCGATTTCGTGCAAACAGATAACGGTTTCGAGTTTCAGAAGCGGTTTAAGACCCACGCCACGACCGACCTGGGCTTAAAACATCACTACATCCATAAGTCCAGTCCCAACGAAAATGCCGTTATTGAAAGGTCGTTTCGAACCGACGAGGAAGAGTTCTTCTGGTGGATTGACGAAGTCCCGGAAGACATTGTGGTTCTAAACGCTCGCTACCAAGAATACATGGAACAATACAATACCTTCAGGCCGCACCTTGGCATCGATTTACAAACACCACAAGAGAAGCTACGATCTTATACTAGTGTTCAATAAGTATGTGTCAGATTAAGG
>CAZQGW010000003.1:0-8048 GCA_964593165.1 uncultured Saccharimonas sp. (SeqCode)
TTACACTAACTATTCTAAACGAGGAATGTGTCTACGATCTATTTGAGTACTGACAATTAGCCTTAACTTGCAAAAATACCCTATTTACTCGACAATAGGTACTATGTCAAAGAGGTTAAGGTTAAGCTGGTGGACAAGCCTGATTGTTATTACGTTGCTTTTTGTATTACTAGGTGTAACCAAAACCTACGCCGATACCATGAAGTCTGCAACCTACCATATAGACGAAAGCTCCGTAGGTGTCGGTGACGTTAGCCAAGGCGTCTCGGCTGATTACCAAGCCGCTGCTGCTGTTGGGGACTTAGCCATCGGCAATTCGTCTAGTGCTGACTACCAGATTAATGCCGGATCACAAACCTCGCCTGACCCTGCACTATCCTTCAGTATAACGAATGGTACGCCCAACTTAGGCAGCTTTAGCCCAACTTCCGCAACGGTTGCAACCGCAACTTTTTCAGTGCTAGATTACACGAGCTACGGTTATGTCGCTCAGATTTTCGGTAACCCGCCAACCTACAACGGCCACACGCTCAGCGCAATGACGACAACGGGGACATCGCAAACCGGAATCGAGCAGTTCGGCATCAACCTAGTAGCTAATACTTCACCGGTTTCGGTTGGAGCCAACCCCGATAACGGACAATTCGGCTTTGGTGTGGCTGACCCAAATTATGCGACAGCGAACCAATATCGCTATAATAGTGGCGAATCAATTGCTGAGGCTCCAAAAAGTTCGGGCTTAACAAATTACACCATTACATACCTGGTTAATGTGAATGATCTGACCCCTGGTGGAGCCTATTCTACCAACCAAACGATTGTCGTAACTGGTACTTACTAGCCTTTCCCTGTGGATAACTTATAGCATATATCACATATAAACAGTTGACAGCCCATTCTGCTAGTGCTATATTCAACTTAACAAACACCAATTAAAAGATTGAGAAAACAAAAACATGAAAATCCACCAAAAAACAATCGTTCGCGCGTTGAGTATTGTTTCCATTGCAGGAATTTTACTATTCCAGGCAGTTTGGCCAATGACGGCCTACGCCGATCCTCCGGTACAAATCACAGGACGAAGCTTAACCCTCGTAGCGGGCAGTACGGATGGTGGCTCAAAACCCGGTGGCAACGTAGAGCATGATTTTGCTTTTACTTTAAATAGCAATGGTACTGTTGGATCGATTCAATTCCTGTACTGTACCTTAGCCGCTGGTACTTGTGACACCCCTATTGGTCTAGATACGACATCTGCAACCCTAACAGGCCAAACCGGTGCAACCGGGTTTTCGATGGATACTGCTCATGTTAACGGTCAGCCATATCTTACACGAACGCCACAGCCTCTTGGTAGTAGTACTCAGGCGGTCACATATAATCTATCAGGTGTAATCAACCCTACTACAACCAATCAGACTTTTTATGTTCGTATAACGACCTACGCTACAGCCGATCCTGGTCTTCCAACTGATGCGCTAGACAGCGGAACGGTTGCCGCCAGTACCGCCACGCAAATTGTCCTGACCGGAACTATGCCTGAGTCACTAGTCTTTTGTGCCGGTGCTACAGTTACCACAAACCTAGTCTCTGGCCTTCCGGACTGCTCGACTGCTACTCCGGGCGATGTCGCTTTTAACCAATTGTTTTCTCCTACCGATACCGCGACAGCTACTTCGCAAATGTCTGCGTCAACCAATGCCGGTGCAGGTTATGTAATTACCGTCAATGGATTAACATTAATGTCTGGTGATAACTCTATTGTCGGTTTGGGCACAACCTCTTCGCTCGGAGCTCATGGCGCCAGTCAATTCGGTATGAACCTTCGAGCTAACACAGATTTAACATCGACAGTCCCGGTCGGAGCCGAAGTCACGCCGGCTGACGGCACTAACCTTAGGGGTGAGGCCCATGCCGGCTATAATACCGTCGATCACTTCAGCTTCTTATCTGGTGATATCGTTGCTGACAGTGATGCTGGTGGGGCTGGTGGAACCGATGCTCAAATCTTTACCGTATCGTACATCGTCAACGTCCCGGGTAGCCAGCCTGCCGGTGGATACGCAACAACCCTAACATATATCTGTACCCCAACTTTCTAGCAGGAAGTAATCCACAGCTTTTAATAACCGTCAAAATTTATGTTGACGGTTATTAATTGGTTATGTTACAATCCTCTTAATGAGAGTGAGGGGCTGATATAAATGGGTAAAATAAAAATTAGAAAGATAGCGGTCATAGCAGTCTTTTTGTTTGGCGCCACAGTTATTCCAGTAATCCAAAGTGGATTAGCTTACGCAGCGCCACTTGAACCACGATCATTGACTTTGCAACAAGGCACTGCTCCGGGTTCACAAATCGGTGGCGTTGTAAATGATTATTTCGCATTTACAATCCCAAGCGTTGGCAATACCACCGTCGGCTCAATTCAGTTTTTGTACTGTACGACTGCTAGCGGGACCTGCTATACGCCTACCGGCTTGTCGACCACAACTGCGACTTTGACGGGCCAAAATGGCGCTACGGGATTTTCTATAGACAGTGCTCATGTTAACGGCCAGCCGTATATAACGCGAACTCCAGTGGCAGTTACAGCCGGTACACCTGTTAACTACACTCTGTCGGGCGTCACTAACCCTACATTAACAGCACAGACTTTCTATGTTCGCATATCGACCTATCAAAACGCTACTTTGGGTGGTCTCGTATATGACACCGGCAATGTTGCCGCGGCAACGGCCCTGCAAATCGTCCTAACCGGGACAATGCCTGAGTCCCTGGTCTTTTGTGTTGGTGCTACTGTCACTGTCAACGGGGTATCGGGTGTTCCGGATTGCACCACCGCAACCACTGGTGCGGTCGCTTTTAATAATCCGTTCTCCCCAGCCGCAACTTCTATAGCAAGTGCACAGTTTGCTGCCTCAACCAACGCCGGTGGAGGCTACTCAATTGCCGCCTATGGAACCAGCATGACTAACGGCAGCAACCCGATTACAGCTTTGGGCGCTTTGACGCCAAGCGAGCACGGCGTCAGTCAGTTTGGGCAAAACCTTGTGCTAAATACAACGGCCACATACAACCCAGCGCCAGGCGCTAATATTTCCGCTACATCCAATGGAACAAACCTTCGAGGGCAAGCTTTGACGGGCTATACTACGCAAGATAGCTACAAGTTCTTATCTGGTGACCCTATCGCTAACAGTGGAGATGGCGGACTTGGCGGATCGGATGCTCAAATCTATACTGTAACTTATATTGTTAACGTACCGGGCAGTCAGCCTGCCGGATCATACCAAACAACTCTAACCTACATTTGTACCGCGTCGTTTTAAAATATGAAAAAATACACCATATACGCTATCACAACAATTGGGCTAGCAATTTTAGCTGTCGGTTTGTTTGGTTCTGGATCGATTGCAAATGCAGCCGGCGCTCCTGGAACCGGTGCGGCTTTAGAAATCGCACCACCGGTATTAATTCTAAAAGGTAACCCCGGACAAACACTAACCGCTCAGATTGAGCTTAGGGATGTATCGCTGGTCACGCAGGTTGTTACCTCTCAGGTAGATGACTTCACCGCGGCTGGAGAACTGGGCCTGCCTAAAGTTAATATTGATAACAGCACGCCTGGTCCGTATTCAATAATAAATTGGATAAGCCCACCGGCACAACTCACTTTGATTTCTAGACAGATAAAAGCCCTGCCGCTAACTATTCACATACCAGCCAATGCATCCCCGGGTGGCTATTACGGTGTAGTTCGGTTTACCGCTACCGCACCAGGTGTAAGTGGCACCGGCGTAGCACTGACGCCTAGCCTAGGCGCCTTGATGTTCATTAGGGTGAACGGCAACGCCTATGAGAACTTAAAAATTGCAAGTTTTGACGCTACTGTACCTGGGTCCACTCAATCTACACGTTTGTTCGAGCAAACGCCAGTAAATTTTGATGTTAGGTTACAAAACACTGGCAACGTGTTCGAACAACCAACCGGGGTAATATCCATAAATGATATGTTCGGTAAAAAGATTGCTGACGTAAATGTTAATGATACAAGCGGAACACCAGGCTTTGTTTTGCCCCACAGCATTCGTAAATTCAGCCAAACACTGGATAAGGGTCAACTTGGCAACGACTGGCTATTTGGAAAATATACGGCAACATTGAAATTGACCTACGGGTCGAAAAATCAGTCACTGACTCAGGTAATGACATTCTGGGTTATCCCTTGGCGATTAATCCTAGTAATAATCGCAGCTATAATCATCGTTATCATTGCCCTAATCTTCGGAATCAGACGCTACAACGATTACGTCGTTAATCGATCGCGAAACTATCGACCTAGGCGCAGATAGATAACTCTCTGTTAGACACATGCTATAATATAGTTTATGTTAAGCTGGCTGAAACTAAGTCACCCCCGCCATACCTTGCGTCTGAGACCGCACGAGCACACGTCTTATCTGCTACTTGGCGTAATGCTACTTGTGGTTGGTATTGCGTTAACAACGTATACGGCCTTTGCTGCAACGCCTTATAACGGTCCAGAGTCGGCCTCAATCGGTTTAAGCGGTATAATGCCCGGGCCGGCCCCAACGGTAGCCGCGACTATAAAAACACCGACCAGTGGACAGCACTTTAGCACTATACCGGTTAGCGTTTCTGGAACCTGCCCGGCAAACATACTCGTCGAGGTATTTGAAAATAACATATTCGCAGGATCAACGCCCTGTAGCAGTGTCGGCCTTTATTCGGTAGAAACTGATTTGCTTTATGGACAAAATACGTTGGTCGCTAGAGTCTACGACGATCTAAATCAGGCTGGCCCTGATTCAAACTCTGTTGTCGTTTACTATGATGCAGCGCCGGCCCAACCGGGAGCCTTGACGTCACTGGATCTAGGCGGTTCACAGCTGATTCTTAACACCGATGCCGTTTTTAGGGGCACTTTTCCGGGCCAAACGATGTCAGTCCCAATTAGCATCCTTGGCGGTACGCCACCATATGCAATCAATATCGAATGGGGAGATTCGACTAATACTATAGTTTCACGAGACGATAATGTCAGTTTTACAACAAACCATGTCTATAACCAAGCTGGTACGTACGAGGACAGCATTCAGGCTACCGACTCCAAAGGACGAGTTGCATTTTTGTCATTCGCATCAATCGTCAATGGCCAGTCAAACATTGACTCAACGGGGGTAGTTTCAAGCACAAAGACCAATCAATTACTAGTTTTGTGGCCGCTCTACGTCGCCTCAATTGCCGTCGTTGCCAGCTATTTCGTTGGCGAAAAACGCGAAAAACATGTACTCAAATTACATGGACTATTGGCAAACCCACCGGTAAGAATCTAAAAAATAAACTTCCCTGTTTTGCCCCTTGCAAAAAATAAGCATAAAGTTTATGATTATAACAGATAAAAGACGTGTGAGACATAAGGCTTTTATTTTAACAAACAATACATAAAACAAAATACATAAACAAACATGTATTTTAGGTGCATAAAACAAACATGTATTCAGGAGCAAAGAGAGTTTACTATAAGTGGTTTATAGGCGTCCTTTTATTGGGCGTATTTGTCATATCTGGAATTATTTTAAACGCCCCTGTTCACGCCGCTACGGGCATAAATCAAGAATTGAATTTCGAAGGTCGTTTACTTAACGCTCAAGGCGCTACCGTCCCTGATGGCTACTACAATATGCAGTTTAAGATCTACCAAGACGGTGACGGCCAAAGTGTCGGTGATACAACTGGCTCCCCTGCCGGTACTCTAGACTGGACAGAAACCTACCTTAACAGCAATAGCAACGAAGGCGTCATGGTCAAAAACGGGTACATGTCAGTCAACCTGGGATCACTTACTCCTTTTGGTAACAGTGTTAACTGGAATGATACCACCTTGTGGCTATCGGTAAATATCGGTAACACCAACACGACCTGTACTCCGTTTTCATCTTGTGTTCCTGACGGTGAAATGATTCCGATGAAACGCCTGTCGTCAACTCCTTATGCACTTAACTCAGGAGAGTTAAACGGCCTGACTAGCACAAACTTTGTTCAATTAGCCCAAGGAGTCCAGACCGACGCAACAACCAATACCAACAGCATTTATATCAACAAAACCGGAACCGGCAACATCATCGATTTGCAATCCAATGGCACCGATTCGTTCATGGTGAGCAACGCCGGTGATTTGACCTTTGGTAGTAACGCCAACCACAACCTGTCTGTCGCTACAGCTGCAGCCGGTACAGCCGGTAATTCTCTTACCGTATCAGCTGGAGCTGGTGGAACAGGAGCTGGTACGGAAGCTGGCGGAAACCTATCCTTACAGGGTGGAGCTGCCGGTGGCACCAATAGTACTGGCGGGAATATTAATATAGATGCTGGAGCGGGAAGTGGCAGTGGCAGCGGTGGTAATGTCAATATTGGAATCAGTAATGCCAGCACGATCCAAATCGGCAGCACGACGTTGGCGACGGGTACGCAGACCGTAAACGTCGGTACAAACAATACTGCCGGCAGCGCAACGAACGTCACGGTTGGTTCTGGCTCCTCGGCAACAGCGGGTACTACTACAGTTCAGGGTAAAGGAAACGTCAATGTAACCAGTGCCAGTGGCAATGTTGGCATAACGGCTACTGCCGGTACTATGGGCATCAGTAGCAGTGGAGCCTCGACACTAACCAGTACTGGCAGCACAGTTGGTATAAACAGTAATGGCAATACGACAATTGCCACCGGCGCTACCCCAACGACTCGCGCCACCTTCGACACGGCCAATGACCTTTATCTAGGTAACGGAGTAACCGTAGCAGCACCTACTAACTTCACAGTCCAGGGAGCTGGCAGTAACGTATCAACAGCAGCTGGCGGTAACTTGACCGTTCAAGGTGGTGCCGGTAATACAACTGGTACGGCTGGTACGGCAACCCTTCAGGGTGGTACGGCTGGTACAAGCGGTACTGGCGGTACAGCAGCAGTTGCCGGTGCTAATGGCGGCACAACAACAGGTGCCGGTGGAACAGCCACTGTTACTGGTGGAACTGGTGGCCCAAGTAGTGCTGGTGGTGCGGTAACTGTTTCCGGTGGAAGCGGTGGTACGACAGCTGGGGCCGGTGGCAACTTAACCTTGCAGGGCGGTGCTGGAACCGCTGGCAGTAGTGGTGGTACGGTCAGTATTCAAGGTGGTACTAGCGGTACTGGTACGACTGGTGCAATCAATATAGGTACAACAACAGCTAGTACCATCTCTATGGGTAACTCAGCTACTACTAGCGTTTCAATCGCCAACACGGCAGCACCTGCCGCCGGGGAAACTATTAATATAGGCAGCACGGCACTGGCTGCTAATGCGCAGACTATTAACTTAGGTTACAGTAACACCGCCGGTGGCACGACTAATGTCAACATCGGCTCAGGCTCTACGGCTACGGGTGGTACAACAGCTATTCAATCTAAGGGTGCTATGACGCTAAACAGCGGTAGTACCGTTGGTATAACTAGCGCTACTAACACAAACATAACGGCTACTGCCGGTACTATGGGCATCAGTAGCAGTGGAGCCTCGACACTAACCAGTACTGGCAGCACAGTTGGTATAAACAGTAATGGCAATACGACAATTGCCACCGGCGCTACCCCAACGACTCGCGCCACCTTCGACACGGCCAATGACCTTTATCTAGGTAACGGAGTAACTGGAGCAGTCAACCCATTCACTGTCAGTTCAAGCGGCGGTACTGCTGGCGTAGCTGGTAGCGCTTTGACCGTTGAAAGTGGTATTGGCGGATCAAGCTCGGCCGGTGGACAGCTAAACCTACAGGGTGGCGCTGGCGGATCAACGGCTGGAACTGGTGGTGCGGTTGTAATCCAAGGTGGAGCTGCCACAGCTGGAGCCTCAAACGGCGGTAATGTTTCAATTGATGCCGGTGCGCTGTTCGGTGCTGGCACTGACGGAACTGTTAGTATTGGCACCAACCACGCTAGTACCATCTCTATGGGTAACTCAGCTACTACTAGCGTTTCAATCGCCAACA
>CAZQGW010000003.1:8148-43179 GCA_964593165.1 uncultured Saccharimonas sp. (SeqCode)
GTACCGTTGGTATAACTAGCGCTACTAACACAAACATAACGGCTACTGCCGGTACAATTTCATTAAGTAGCCTTGGCAATACATCAATTACCACAAATAGTGTTGCTCGTGCAACGTTTGACAACGCTGGAGACCTTTACTTTGGTAACGGTGTAACAGCGGCGGCGCCTTCTAACTTTTCTGTCCAGGGAACAGCTAGCAGTACTACTGCCGTAGCTGGTGGTTCAATTACCATACAGGGTGGTAATGCGACTGTTGGTAATGCCAACGGTGGCAACTTAACCTTAGCAGGAGGCACAGGTTACGGTACTGGCGTAAATGGCTTAGTCGTTCTGGCCACGCCAACATTCTCAACTACCGCCAATGATGCCAACTGTTATACTGGCGGAGCACTCGTAGCCGGTACTGCTAACGGTGCGGGCACGGGTATTTCAGGATGTACTTTTGCTTCATCATCAGTAAATAACTCAGCCGCGATATTAGCCGGCTTCAACGACTCGGGACAAACCGCCGCCCTACCTAACCCAACCAATACTACTGCTGGACGCGTGGTCTATATTACGGCTGCCAGCGGATCAAATGACTTTACGCTGTCGGTTAACGGTGGCGGCACAGGAAATACCATCGCTATGCGCCAAAACACCACAGCTACGATGATATGGAACGGCGCCGCTTGGACTGCGGCTGGTGCTTCGAGCTCAACTACCCTGCAATCAGCCTATAACAATACCCTGCAAAGCGCTGGTGGTGCCGAATTAGTAGTCAGCCATACGTCTAATACTAATGGGTTAACTATTAGGGATAGCTTGACGAACCCAGTCAACGGCACACTTCTAAGCGTACAAACCGCTTCAGCCTCTTGGTTACTATCAGTAAACGATGCCGTTACTGAATACTCAACTGATGGTGGCGCTGAAACTGCCGGTGGTACGTCAGCCACCTTCCCGGCATCAACCTGGAATAAAGTTGGCAGCGCTAGTAATGCGGTTAGCCGCTATACTACAACCGGAAGCTATATTGCTACCGGCCAGGCTTCAGTAGCTGACACTACTACGGCAACAGCCGGCGATGGAATGAGCGATACTTTATCAAGCGCCCTAACCGCTAATATGCACTATAACGTCTCATTCACTGCCAGACTTTCAAGCGGTATATTTACCGACATGAATGTATACTACTCGGTTGACGGCACAACATCGTCAGTCGCATGTCTGACTGGTAAAGCAATTGAAACAAGTGTGTGGACAAAAGTTAACTGTTCGTTCCAAGCCCCTGCTTCAGGTATCACATCCAGTAATGCCATACTGATTACGCAAAATACTGGCGTATTACGAACATTCTATGTAGATAACCTCAGTGTAACGATTGCCGCCAACTACAGCTACGACACCGATGGCGGTGTAGATAATGCCGGGAACTTTGCTACTAACTGGCCGTTCGTTAGCGCCACAACCGGAGTTGGGTCAACTTTCCGTAACACTTCGGATGGCCAAGCCGCCAGCGATAGTGCCGGCGTAACCTTGACAACTGGCGCCACCAACGCTGGTATCAGCAACAAGCTGTCGATAAATCCTTTGCCGAGTACTTTGTATGAGATAACTGTATATGCCAAAGTTAGTACTGGTACATTTACCGACTTTACAGTTCGTTACACGCGCGATGGTAGCACCGGATCGTCCGGTAATTACGTTAACTGTGTCGACTATAGTACGCAAGTTGTCACGACTACCGGCTGGACTCAGATTACTTGTTATGTGACCACCGACGGCACGGCAGCCACCAACCCTTATGTTGATTTTGTTGAAGGCAGCGCTGTTGCTAGGACTTATTATGTTGATACATTCTCGATGACATTAGCCACTAATACCACACCGAACGTTCAAATCGGTGGTGGCGTTAACGGCGGACCGGTCACTCTCTTAACTTTGGATCAGGCAGCTTCCGCACCTATTGCCAGTAACAACGTGTCTCTACTCGGCTCAATGTATTACGATACCACGCTCGGTAAACTTCAGTGTTATGAAGCCGAGGGGTGGGGCGCTTGTGGTTCTTCGGGAGACACCATCGTAACAATATCACCAGAATATACGAACGCCGTGCTGCACGGTACGGGAGTAGGAACAATGACCTCAGACATCTGTTCAGGGGCACTTGCAATCAACGACGGCAGTTCGGGCCAACCAACAATTTGCGCAGCCACGGAGACGTACAACTTCTATAAATGGACCTCGCCTCAGGCCAGCGCCCAAACCTACGGCATCTATGTGACCTACCAGCTACCGACTACTTTCAAGAGTTTTGATTCTGGACAGACATCACTTATGGGACGCACCGACAGCGCCAACTCTACCGTACAATACCAAGTTTACCGTAACGACTCAGCGTCTGGCCTGACTGCTTGTGGGTCAACCGTAGCAGTCTCAACTGGAGCTCAGACTTCATGGCAAATAGGAGTTGCTTCTGGCGCAGCCGATCCGTCAACTTGCGGATTTATAGGTGGGGACAGTATCGTCTTTAGGATAAGCGTCATCTCCAGCCAAAACGCTAATGCCTACGTTAGCAACCTTAACTTCGCATTCAGTAATCATTAGGATGATTAATCACCCTAAAATCCATACTGCCTATGGTAGAATAAAGGGAGTAAACGTGGAGAAAATAAGAGCTGGGGTTATGGGTAAAATAAAAAAACTAAAGAAACTGCCTGATTATTTGCGTAAGCATAAAGAGCGATATGGGATATTCTTCGTACTTTGCGTAATGCTTTTTGTCTACATCTCCCAAATCCTACAGCCATTCCTTGACCAACAAGCCTATGCTCTCGGTTCGGCCAACTCGCTTTTACCTGTCGTTAATGACACCATGGCTGGAAAATTAACGTACGATAGCAAACAGCAACTTTTTTCATTTAATGACGGCGAAGCCTCTTCGAGTACCAATGCCCTCGGAACTGGTGCTCAACAGATTTCGGCCGCAGCCTATCAGGACCCGTCAAAGGGCCTCACTGTAACAGACCCAACTAATAATATCGACCTTAGTATGACACCAAAATACAGTCTTTTGCCCGGCAAACAAGATAGTAACAGAGTTGTCTACCCCTTTAACAACGGTCTTGGTTGGACTGTTTATACGATGCAAGGCACCGGTGTCAAAGAAGACATAATCCTTAGGGGTTCAAGTGGTAACACGGCAACTTTCGATTATAAATTAGGCCTTGGCAACACACTTGAGGCCCGCATGGAAGCTGATGGCAGCGTCGGCGTATACGGCAACACTTTATTTAGCGGTAATATTACGACTTCAACCAGCAAAGATGCCGCTTTATTACAAAAAGCTCGGCAAAATGCCGCCAAAAACACTTTTTTATTTGATATACCAAAACCGATCGTGTTAGAAAAAGGTAACGTACTCTCAAGTGCTAAAGCCAGTTTTATGTTGCAGGGCGACGATTTGAAAATTAATGTCACAGGCCTAAAAAAGGCCAATTATCCCCTAACTATTGACCCAAGCATATATATTGTAACCGCTCAACAGTTTATGAACGGTAACGATGAAACTAACATCTATTTTGACACTGCCGATAAATTGATTGAAAAAGGCAAAACTACCGGAGCGCGATTTAATACATGGAATTCTGCGATGGGCTTACCTACCTCGGAATGGGGTGGTAGCTCGGTCGCAGCTGGGGGTTTTATATACTCAGTTGGTGGCACAACCTTCCCAGGGCAGGTTTATAACACCCAAGGCACAGACACCTTTACTGTCCCGAGTGGTGTCTCTAGCATAACTGTCAAGATGTGGGGTGGCGGTGGCGGTGGCGGTGGCGGCAGCTCAACCACGGCTGGAGCAGCTGGCGGCGGTGCCGGCTACGTGACTGGGACTCTAGCCGTTACAAACGGTGAGATATTAACTGCTTATGTCGGTGGTGGTGGTGCCGGAGGAGTGGTAACTACCGACGGTGGCGGTGGCGGTGGCGGTGGTTATTCTAGCCTTTATCAAAGCACGACCCCGCTAGCTATTGCTGCCGGTGGTGGTGGAGGCGGTGGCACTCGTTCGACTAGCGTTGGTGGAGTGGCTGGCGCAGGCGGTGGAACTACGGGTGTAGCCGGTACTGCATCCGGTGTGGCCGGTGCAGGCGGCGCGGGTACGCCAACTACCGGTGGTTCTGCCGGCACTGGTGGCTCCAGTGCCGGCGTAGTTGGTAGTTCGCTCACCGGTGGCCGTGGTGGGAATACTGGCGGAGTGGCCGGTGGTCTCGCTTCCGGTGGCGCCGGTGGCCTTCAAACCACAACTTTAGCAGGTGGTGGTGGTGGTGGCGCCGGATATTTCGGCGGTGGTGGTGGGTCGCAATCAAGCACCAGTAGCGGTGGTGGTGGTGGTGGTGGTGGCTCAAGCTATACCAACACGTTAACAGGTGTTACAGATACGGCCGGTAGTGGTACTTCACCGGGAAACTCTGGCGACTCTTCCCGAAATGGCGCCGGAAACGGTGGAGGCGGTGGCGCAATCGGTGCTAACGGTACAACTGGATCAACCGGTTTAGTTATTATATCCTACGGATCGGGTACAGCAGCAGCTACTCAATCTGTTGATTGGGCAAAATTTGACGCTACGACCGGCGCAATCGACAGTGCAAACCCTGGCAGCGGAACATGTAGTGGCTGGTGCACGACTGCGGCGTATAACTTGCCTGCTGCTCGAAGCCATTTTTCACTAGTTGCCTATAATGGTTTTCTTTACGCTTTCGGCGGCATCGACGCTAGTGGTACTACTCAAAATACGGTTTATATCGCCAAGCTCGGCGCCAACGGCGAACCTCAACTTTGGAGTCCAACTGACACCAATAAGGCTGACTGGGTCTATTGGTATTCTGGTGCAACCCTTAGCTCAATTCGTTCAGACATGTCGGCCGTCGCCTACAACAACACGATGTATTTAATGGGGGGATTATCGACCGGGGGTACGCCGGTAAGTACGATGGAGACTGCAAGTATCACTCCGACCGGTACGCTTGGAACGTGGACCAGTTCCACTGCTCTGCCGTCAGTTTTATACGGACAAAGTTCACAAGTCTATAACGACCGACTATACATACTTGGAGGTGACACTAGTGTCGGCGGAGCTCCAAGTAACTCCGTATATTATAACAAAATAAACAGTGATGGGACCCTAAATAGCTGGACTCAAACAACCAGCTTCGCAACAGGTCGCTTAACTGAGGGAGGGAATTTCACTGCCGCATGGGGTGCATATATTTATATCTCGGGTGGCTGTAGCGCTGTCAACGCCAGTGGCTATTGCACCACTGTTCAATCTGATACTCAACTTGCCAGCATTAATGCCGACGGTAGTCTGGATGTCTGGAATACCGTGGGCGGAGTCACTAACGAGCAAGAGGGGTTCAGTATGGTTGCCTGGAGTAATAATATCTATGAGATTGGGGGTTGTTCAGCACAAAACACTACCACGGGGGACTGTAACGCATCTATGCAAAGCGGCATAGATTACGGAACAATTAATCAGGACGGTGACGCCTCGACCGTCAACCAAACTGTTGCCAGCGGGACTGCACCGTGCAGCGGTGGATCGCCAAACAGCTGTAATTTACCTAGTACGACATATATTGGCAACATGCTCTCAGCCGCCGTTATAACCAATGGCTACTTGTATGTAATCGGCGGATGTACAAATGTTACCTGCTCAACCACTAGTACGAACGTAGCCTATGTTTCAATCTCATCTACTGGCGTCATGACCGCCCCGGCAACTTGTGCGGCTGGCACGTTCCAAAATAATATCTGGTGTGTTGATACTACTCATACTATAACCGGTGGAATTGCGGCCGCCAGTCCGGTTGTTTTCGGAGGACAGATATATCTCGTAGGTGGCTTAAACGGTACGGCTAATACGAATGCAATAGTTAGGACAACATATAACACTGACGGCAGCATCACAGCCTGGACGTCACAGTCGATGACCGGTGTCGGCGCGACCTCTGAGTCATATTTATACGCGTACTCGCGCGCTAATCCGTCAACCGCTGGCACATACCCAGGAAACTTGTACATTTTCGGTGGTTGTTCGACCAGTTCAGCGGCCGGCTGTACGGCCTATAGCCAAGTAGTAGATAAGTGTAATATTGCGGCCTCTACTGGGGCTATTTCCGCTTGTTCCACAACCAGTCAGCAACAAATCGGCATAATCCCAGGGGACACGCAGGTTGGTCTTGGTATTATGAGTGGAACAGTTTATGCAGGTTATATCTACCTGATTGGCGGCGTATCGCCGAACCAAACTGACCTAAAGACCGTGCGCTATGCTAAGTTTGATAACAATAACAACGTTGTCTCGGCGAATGGCAGCGGAACGTGGGTTGAATCCCCTAACCAGATGTCGATTGGTCGCCGCCGCGCAGCAGCCTTCGGTTATAACGGCTATATTTACGTAGTTGGCGGCTATGATGGGACTACTGGACACGGAGTCTTGGCAGATATTGAGTTTATTAAAGTAAATGTTAGTGATGGAAGTCTTGGAACAACCGGAAGCGGCTTTAACGTGTCAGCTGTTACCATTAACCAGCGATGGGGATTGAGCGTTCCAGTCTCAAATTCATTCGCCTACGTTATCGGTGGCTGTACGACCGGAGACGCACCGAGTAACTGTACAGCCCTGACTAATGTTGTCCAGACATTCCAGATATATAACAATGATGACGGCTCCCCGGCTGGGTACTCAACATCGGCTAACACCTTTGCCACTAACCCGAATCGAATCGGCGCTAGTACTACCATCCTAAATGGTTATATTTATGTTGCCGGCGGCTGTACTAGTACAACAGACTGTACCACAGCCGTTAGTACGGTATCGTATGCCCCAATTGATGTTTACGGTAACGTCGGGGCGTGGACTAATACGACCGCTGCCCTGCCGGCAGTTAGAACTTGGGGTAAATTGGAAACGGTCGGCGGATCGTTATACTACATAGGAGGGCAAAGCAGCACAGCTACCGATTGGCGGACAGAGGTCTATTATGCCACGCCGTCCTCGGGTCAGATAACCACCTGGGGGACCGCGACCGATGGACTCCTCGCGGGCAGATCGCAATTCGGGGCGGCCGTCTGGAATAACCGCATTTACGTCCTAGGTGGTGAAGGTACGACTGGTACAGGTTGTGCGAATAATGTCTGCAATACCGTATATTCCAGCCCGCAACTGAACTCTGGTGGAAATATTACCACAGCTTGGTCAAGCTCTAACACATCTTTTAACGTAGACCGAAGTGGCTTAACGGCCATTACTTATGCTAACAATATATACATATATGGAGGCTATGATAGTGCGAACTATCTTAGCGACAGTCAATATGCTCAAATCAGTACAACTACCGGCTTGATTAGTGGTAGCTGGTCGTACACCACGAGCCTACCGGCACCCCTATCGCAAGCTGATGGCTTCGCCTATAACGGCTATATGTATTTGATCGGCGGCCGTTCCAGTGCAACCAGTTGTGACCCAGAAACGCTTGTCGCTCCAATCAGTGCCAATACAACAATTGCGTCGGGTAATAACCCGACAGGTATTGGCGAGTGGTATGAGACCAATCAAAAGTATACGGGTAGTCGTTATGGAGACTCTGCTACATACTATAACGGTAAAGCTTATGTTATAGGTGGGGCTTGCGGTGCAACCCTGACTTATGCTAGCCCGGTTGCCGTACAAACAACCCTGCTTGCCCAGCCTCAGGTAGCCAAATATTCCATCATGATTGATACTAGTTCAGACGTTTTCCCGACCTATTGGCTAATAAATGGTTTGGATAACTCGATTGGCGCTGAGTGGCAGCTCAAATACAGCTCAATGACTAATACAACGACTTCTTGTACAACCCCCGCCATGACAACATGGGGACAGGTAACAAACTACGGTAATGTAACACTTGGAACCTACGAGCCATACATTCCACTAAACGGTAGTGGTGTTAATACGAACTGCGCCAGATTCTATTATCTCAACGTCTCCATAGACAGCTCTCAGGCCTTCGGCTATCCGGACGATGTTACTCGTGGTCCGACTATTACCGACATGACCCTGCAGTTCACAGCTGATCCTAGCAAACGTCTAATGCATGGTCGTACATTTACCGGCGGTCTGCAACAGCCAGACGATACGCCATACTACACTCATTAGACTAAGTCTATCTGATATACTATTAAACATATGGTTAGTTGGAAAGTATGGAAAAAACGCATCAAATCGTTGCCTTGGAATAAAGTCGTATCCGACGAAACACTGGCTAAATTGACTAAGGCTATATCGACATCGATTAAGTTTTTAGAAAAGGTATTTGCGAAATTACAAAAAACAGCTATATATAAAAGAGCTGCCCTAGAGCTATCTAAAGTCCCTAAAAAATATAAAATCCTAGGGATAATTGTCTTGATAGTAATCCTCTTATTTGGCGGCAAATACCTATTATCTGCTCGACCCGAAAAAGTCACCGTTACTGGCTCAAAGAGCGTCCCAGTAGCAAAATTAGTAAAGGGCACACCAAATTATTCTACCGTTTTGCCTCAAGGAAAGACTATACAGTCACTTGGCGGCTGGACTAGAATTAGTCCCCCACGAGCCAGCCCGGTTTACACTTATGTTGATAAGATTAACGATGTCCAGATAGATGTCAGCGAACAGCCGTTGCCGCCCAACTTTACGTCGAACCCAGCCGAACAATTATCCCAATTAGCTCAAAATGAAAATGCAACCGAAAAAATAACCGTTAATGGTACTATAGTTTACGTAGGCACCGCGGCCAGCGGCTCGCAATCTGTCTTTCTCATCAAAAGCAATGTATTGGTTCTGATCGAATCGAACTCCACAGTCAGCATAAATGACTGGGTAAAATATATAAACTCTTTACAATAATTATTTTTGGATAACCAAATTTTCAATAAGTACGGCGGACTTCTTGTTCCAAACGCAATTGATGGTAATTGGCCACGTACCTACCGGCGCGGAGCTGCTGACAGTCCAAGACCATTCGACAAGACCGTATTCGTCGGCCGTTTTCGGGGCTAGTCCCGAATCCTTTTCGGTTACATTGTTATAGACGGCCGTTATGGAACACGTCGAATCAGGATTTGTCTGGATATCGACTGACGCATTATCACCTTGTTGCACGGGCGAAGTAAATGACTGCTCAGCTACTCCTTCTCTGTCATTAGGAGCCAGCTTCTCCGGTTGAGTCGTCGTTGGCTGTGAGACTTTTGTTACCGGCGTAGCTTCATTTTTTATCGTGGCATGCTGCCCCGTATACCAGGTATATATAACTCCCGCAACAACCGCCAATGACACAAGGATGAAAAAGCTGATTAGAATATTACGAACGAATCTTAATATACGCGACCTTCTTCGCCATCTTCTATACTCTTTTAGACTGTTATTTTTTTGTTTAAGCATGTTTTTTGCGACTTTAGGTGCTAGTCGCTTAGGTATTTTATGTTAAGGTTTTTGATAGCTGTTGATTGTCGTTGCTACTTTGCCACTGTTCTTTAGATTTTCAAAGAAAATAACTTGGGTCTTACTAATCATCATCGCATCTTCAGGGCCATGAATCTCGTTACCCAGTTTAATCAGATCAACCCCAGCTGCGCTTGCGTCGGTGGATGTGTCCTGTACGCTTGATGAGCTAGTTTTTGCCTGCAAGTAAAAAATATCTGTAAGCTTCATATAGTCGTTATTCAATATCTTCAGCTTTCCAAAATAAACCTGTCCGCTAGTTAGGAACACAGCTTGATATTCGTTCCCGTTAATCGTCGCTTCGGTTGAGCTCGACCGATTAATAAATAGAAAGGCGGACACGACTATGGCAAGTACGACGATAACACCGACAATAATTGCAATCGGTTTGAACTTGCTTCTCGGTTCTTTTATCCGGTGGTGCAACGGTTCGCTTTGTCTGCGAGCGCTTGGCCTTTCAATGATTTTTTCTTCGGTTTCCGTTTTTGCATTAGCAGCCCGCTCAGGCTGAGCTTGATTGTTTTCGCGACCCGGTATGATATCCATTCAAATCTCCCCTTTTTTTCACCTTTTTCGTTCTTTCAATCATAGCATAAGGGCTATTCAGTATCAAATGTTTCCAGCAAGAAGTTTCTTCCGCTCGGCGACATTTTCTTCGAAATCAACATGCGTACCAGCCGGTAGCCAAATAGTTGATACCAAACCGACTAAGCCAAAACCAATGGCATAGGCCAACGACTCTCTGGTAGCATACGTGATTGCGCTATGACTGATGCTGGTAATTTCGTCTTTTAGTGGTTTTGGTAAAACGGCTTTTGTTTGAACCCCGCCACCGAATTCAATATTCGATTGCTGTTTTGAAACTAGCGTATTGGCATTTTGCTTAATAACATTTGGAACAATCGGGCTACTATTTATACCACTGATTAATTGAGTTGATATCGCTGTCAACATAACTGCGCCGATTATAGCAGTACCTAAGGTAGATCCGACCTGTCGCATTGTATTATTGACGCCAGACGCTTCACCGGCCTGTTCAGGCGAAACGGCCGACAATGTCAAATTACTGATTGACGACATCATGGTGCCCATACCGAATCCCAAAATTGCAAACGGAATGATAACGTCAACTCGACTGGTATTCACGTTTAATGTCAGATATATAGCAGCGTAACCGGTTATAAAGGCGATCAGTCCGACTTGAATCAACCTCTTTGGATGAATCTTATGCGATAATATTCCGGCAATTGGCGCAACGATTAGTGCCGTTAGCGACATCGGTAGCAGGGTCAAGCCGGTTTCAAATGCACTGAAACCCCTGACTCCCTGTAAGAATATTGGCATCGAAAATATCAGGCCGGCTTGGCCCAAAGCAAAAATCGCTGTCGTTACGACACTGGACATGAACTGTTTGTTGCCAAACAGATGAAGTGACACCAACGGGCTTTTATCCAACTTTTCGAGTCGTCTTTCCCATAATATGAACAGTGTCAAAATAAGTAACCCCAGCCCAATCGCGAACGGCGTAATTGAATAACCCCCTAGGTTGTAACTATTCCCGAAGGCTGTATAGACAACCTTGGCTTTCCACCAGCCGTATGTTGATGCCTCTATAATCCCGTAGACCAGCGACAACATACCAAGCGAAGAAAGAAAAACGCCGATAAAATCAATTTTTTGTTTTTTAGACTTCTCGTGATATTCCTTGATGAAAATAGATCCGATTATTAGTATCGCAGCCACGAAAACGTTGATTCGAAATCCCCATCGCCAACTATAATAGGTAGTTAAAAAACCACCCAGAAGTGGCCCGATTGCCGTTGCGGCTGCAGCAACTCCTCCCCAAATACCAAAAGCTATTCCCCTGTCGCGCCCTTTGTATTTAGAAACTAAAAGTGATGACGTCGCCGGCATCATCATAGCAGCACCAATGCCCTCGATTATCGATTCGCCGATTATCATAGTTGAAACGCTCGTGCTGATTGAGGCAATAAACGAACCGACTGCGAACAGTGCGGCACCAATAATAAACATCCGCTTTCGTCCGAAAAGATCGCCCAATCTACCACCGGTAATGGTCAGTGCGGCAATCGTTAGCGAATATGCCGTAATAACCCATTGCAAGCTTTGAATGTTAGTGTTTAGGTCTTTGACTAAAGTTGAAAACGATACGTTCAGAAGTGTTGCGTCGATCAAAATAATCGCCAGGGCCAGGCTAAGAATGAATACCGGTATCCACTTCCTAAAAAAAGATTCTTTTTTCGGTTGTTTATTTATTTGTTCTTCTAGCATTTTTCTCCTAAAATTCGGACATATGAAAACTGATACACGTCTTGTTTAGTTTATATAAAGATAGACTTTGTTTCAAGCCAATGGGGGCTGCGGGGGTTGTGTTGGCGGAACCTGTTCGGAGGTGCTATCGACTGGTGTCGTGTTTCCGAATGCCGACGTATTATCGACGGGTGGAGTATTCCCAAATGGTGACGCGTTCGCTACGGGCGTATTGGCAATCGGAGCTGGAGAAACTGGGCTTGCTACTACTGGACTACTGATCTTGTTGAAGGAATCCTGAATAATAGCCTGTCCAATCGTACTGAGTAAAAACAGAACAACAAACGCCAATACGGAATTAATCTTTTCGTTTGTTACGTGTTCAACGCCTTTTGAATATTCCCATAGCCACCAAATATATCCGATAACCGGAATCAGCCATATCCAAGCTGTTGGGATTTTTTCGCCTAGTTTGTTCATTTCACCCTTTGTCTTAACAGACCAATACCACGAATAAATACCAAGCGTGATAATAGGTAGTAAGAAAACTACTATCGGATTTCGGTGTTTCATTTTTCTTCTCCTTTTGAATTGTTCTTATCCTAAGAATACGCTTGAAATCTATATAACACAATTGCGGATATGCTTATCGCAGCTCCAGCCCAACGGCTTGTCTCCCCATATCGGTCGCAATTTTATGATAGTTAACATTTATCCCTGTAATTCTTTCAACCGAACGAGCAATGCCAGTGTGTCCGTATACCAAATCGGCTATCCCAGCCGAAGTGTTCGATTTTAAAAGTTCGTGAACATCGTAAAGCTGACCGACTTCCATCTCCCAGCGCCGTGTCCTAGGCGACCGGATGAGTGTTGTTCCGAGGATATTGTCAAAATCTTCTATCAATGAGGCCGAGGCTGGGTCTATCCTCGGTATTTCGTAATGGTCAACTTCGCCGTCGTCGCCTAAACAAGTGACTATTTGCGTGCCAGTCAGGGCCGCATCCAGTTCGAGCCCTCCTTTTTTTAAATCTGAATCTAATGACTTTTTGAATATTGCGTTACCCAGTAATGTCATACCTTTGGGTATTTCGTATTTAATAGCGCTGGCAGTTTTTGGATATGAGAAATAGACATTTCCAACCGGTGTAAATGTATCAGCAATACTCTTTCCTTTGTACGCCTGGAATGCCATGAGCTTGTTGACTAATATCCCGCGTTTACCTATATTTGGCCGATCTCGTTCCTCACAAAAACGCAGTCCGTTAAAATAACCAAGCTCCGGAAAAGTAAAGTGAGAGGATACCACAAGGGTGTTTCTGCCATCTTTATGGTTCTCGGCTAGCCTGTCGATTAGGGGTCTAGAATCATCTTCTGAAGTCGGTTGATGCCTTAATTGAGTAGATAATCTAATAAGCGACACCAGACCTAGCGAACGGGCTAGGTTAGCCTCTACGCCAGCGTAATAAAGAAAATCAGGCACCGGGAAGCTGGGAAATTTGTCCTTAGCATCAAGCTTGGGAACATAGAAGTTTTGCCCCTTTTGATTAACCGGGTCAAACCTAATCGGTAGCAACTGTGCTCCCTTTCTTCCAGCCATATCCTCTTGCCAGGGAAAGTAAAGCCCAGGAAGGCTTTCGGTTGGGTCTCCAAACTTATTACGGTATCGTAAATACCTTTCATCACATTCATGCTCAGGCATAACTAAAAGATTATTATACTATAAATATGTGCTATTGTTAATTACAGTTTATAGAGATAGATTATTGGCTCTCTAGATATTCTCTCAGGTTGTCGGTGTTTAATGTATAGTTCTTTCTCGAGTACGAAATGATATCGTGATCCTGCAACTTCTTTAGTTCGCCACTGGCGGTTTCTCTGGTTAGCCCCAGCAAATCCGCTATTTCCGATTGGGTTATAGAAATAATCGGAAATTTTGGTTTTGGCCACAAATTAACGCCTAGTCTTTCGGCTAGATAAACCAACGTTAGGGCAATTTTATTACCAGCGCGCGGCTGCTCCAATGCATTTATTCTATTTAACATCGATAGTAGTTGAGCGGTATTATAGACATTCATTTGAAACATAAGCTCCGGATCTGAGGTTAAATGTTTTACGAACTCCTCTCTTGGAATTATGCGAACTACACATTTCGTATAGGCTTCGTAAAAACATTGCGATCTCTCAGTCAATCCGACAGCATATCCAACCGGAACGTCTTCGCCGCTGGAATGGATGGCAATCAGCTGCTCACGGCCATCAGCCGCAATCGTGTAGCTTCTAGCTCTGCCCGATTCAATTACAAAAACCCCTCGCGGGGTTTCATGTTGCAATAAAAATGTTTGTCCCTTTTGATATACTTCGGCCTGGTATTTTGCTATAAATTGCTTGAACCTGGCCCTGCACTCCGGACATTCAAGTGCTTTTATCTCTTCTTTGTTCTTTTCTAGGTAGGTCAATTCAGTCACCTAAATCCCCCTTTAACTTAATTATAATCTTATAGTTTCATTCACGCAATCGATCCGGGTTTTCCAACCAGTATGGATCGTCTGATACCGGCGGCTGAAATTGCTATCAAGAAGGATGAGCCTAGTACTAGCGGAATACTAACGCCACCACCCGGCAGATTTTCGCTAGTCGATAATGCAGCCGGTAGTTGTTTAGAAGGATCTTTCGAAGTGCTGTCCGTCGCTACGTTAGTGCCGCTGCTAGTAGTAGATGCCGAGTAGCCATTGTTGTTATTGCTGCTGACGAGTGTGAGATTAGGCGCGTACTGACTGGCTGTCTTTGGTATGAACTCAATTACTTTATGGCTCGAACTGCCGCTTGGCGATTGGTTGACTAGAGGGTTACCAGCAGACGTATTAATACCGAAACTACCAATCCAATTCCCGAACACATTGATAAATAGCACCCCAAACCATCCGGTCAGACCAAACTGGTCGTTTGATATGTTCGCGATATTAGCCGATGATGTCGCGTTACCACTGACGGCGTTACCAGCCAAAGTATTAGCCGCAACCGTGGCATTGCCCGATGTGGACGCTAGGTTGATGTTGTTCGTAACTTGATCATTGTTGTCACTAACTATACTCAGGTTCGGTTGGACTGTCGTATCCGATGTGACTCCATTGCCTATTGCAGCCGCCGTAGCCCCAACCGGTGCATCAACTATCACCCCCACCCACTTGCCTAATACGTTTACAAATACCAGCAGACTATTGCTGGCAACGATTTGATGACCCGTTAAGTTGAACAGAACTACATTCGTATTGGCACTGCCGGATGTCGCGTTACCTGCGGTTGTGTTGTCCATGACCGCAGCCTTGCCGCTCTGAGCCGCCAAGGATACATTATTGACAATGTTCTGCATGTCAGTTGAGCTCAACGTGGTCGTGGTCGGGTCTGCAGTTTGTGTCGCATCAGCCGTGGCGCCACCATTACTGGCGATTAGTTGTGATATAAAGTCCGGTGCTATTAATATGTCACCGTTCAAATTACCATATATATTTATAGTCCCGACGAACGATTGATTTGCCGAGACGAATGAGTTAATAATGTTGACGACGTTCGCTACGGTATTGGCGGTACCGGACGTTGCATTTCCGCCGGTCGTATTTCCAACGACTCCAGCATTACCAGAAGTGGCAGACAGGTTGACGTTATTGGTCAAATTATTGGTATTCGTCACCGTTGCCGCGGACGATGTAGGGGTTCCAGCCTCAAGCTCAGCCTTAAGTATCATCGGCTGCAATAATATATCGCCATTAACATCCCCCATGACGTTAGTTACGAAACTAGCAACTGCTTGATTATTAGGTGTTGATAATGTCGAGTTAACGGTGTTTAAGATCGTGGCAGTGGATGCTGCATTACCAGTGGTAGCATTTCCGCCGGTCGTGTTCTCGGCGACGGTTGCGTTACCGGTTGTGGCCGTTGCGCCGTCTGTAGTCGTTGCTGTTGTTTGGTTGGTATCATTAGTACCGGTTGTCGAGGTCTGTTGCCCAGAGGCCGTGGTGCTGTTGCTGGTTTGCGGAGTTATGACGGTTGGCGTTGTCGGGGTCGTTGTTGAGGCGGGCGCTACAGTAGTAGATTGCGTTACTACCGGCTGATAAGTGCCGGTTTGCGCATCATAATACCACTTACTGGTATTCCAATGGCCGGTGGCCGCATCATAAGTATAAGTCGTACTCGGGGGAGTTGTAGTTGTCGGGGTCGTTGTTGTCTTCGTCTTATCCTTAGTCTGAGTTGTGGTTGCAGTTGGAGTCGTGGTCGTTGAAGCCGGCGTAGTCGCCGCAAAAACAGATAGAGGCATCCCTGCCATAAGAAGAAGTGAAAATATATAGATAAACATTGCTTTAACGGTTTTAGTTATGGTTCTCATATATTTTTGCTCCTTCTCTATAGCTTCCTCGGGGGTAACTAGCGCGGCTAGGCGAGAGGATGCCCTGCGGGGACACCCCCTCGACTCGCGCTCGCACACTAATCTCTTGGTTCTTTTAGAGACTAGTTAGTGACGTTGAATGTTAAGGTTGAGCTGTTAGTGTTCGTGGCATTTCCAGTTGTGGCTGAGCCTCCGGTTGTGTTACCCGAAACCTCTGCGTTACCAGACGATGCGTTCTGAGTGCTCGAGTTGTTAACGTTTATGTTGTTGTTATTCGTTACATTCAAGTCTGTGCTAACTTTGGCAGTTACTTTGTTAGTTGAGTTTGGACCGGTATTATTAATAGTACCCGACAGATCTCCTAGGTCACTACTAGACATAGTGCCCATTGAAGAGTTGTTGATGGTGACGTTTGCGTTCAGGCCGTTAGCGTTCGACGCGTTACCAGAACCTGCGCCGCCACCCGTCGTATTGTGCTCTACTTCGGCTTTACCCGTTTTTGCGGTTTGGTTGTTTCCGTTGCTGACATTCAGGTTATTATTGTTATTCATCTTAACTTTGGACGTCGAGCTGTACGAAACTATATTCTTCGAATCAGGCCCCGTCGTGCCAATGTTTCCTGTTTGTGCACCCACGAATCCAGCCAAGCCCGCCACTAGGCCCGCCGATGCCGCTGTTGCCCCCAAAATCTGTTTTATTTTACTCATATATTTTCCCCCTTTTTTCTTTATTAATTTATTGCCTTCCGGGTGTTCACCCGACTAAAGGGGTAGATTCTACCGTCTAAAGTCGCTCGACCACCTTGTCTACGACCGGTCCGATAGAAATGGAAATTTCGTTTCCGTAGGCCACTGAAATCCCGCACTTCCGTCCCGCCTCACTTCACCAAATTCTCAGTGATAAGATAATGATAATCTAGAAGCTAAGCGTACGTATATTAAAAATCTCACATAAAGCAAGCTCTAAGAATTAAAGATGTGAATTATATCTAGTTGACTACGTCGCGAACAAACCCACGAGCAATACGGGCTAATGACGTCGTTGCATGAAAAACCACGGAAAGGATATAAACAATCAGCTGGATATATATCAGAAAGTAAATAATCGGCGCGCAAAATGAAAGTTTGATTTTATCTTTTAGCGCCAATGAATCGGAAGCCCAAGTAATCAGCAGCAGCCAAAAGGCCGTGGCTATGCAGCCGATTATGAGTAAAAATTTACTTTGCAGGGTTGCCGCTACATACATTGAGTAGGTCTGGAATACTAACGCCAAAAGTGCAACGAAAAGATAGTTTATTGTCCAATCGGACCTTACGAATTGATACGTTATCACCGCCCTGTCGTCGTTTATGCCGTAATCTAGTACCCTCAGGCTACTGTCGTACTTAGCTTTAACGACTTGTGATTTGCAGGCTTTTTTGAAACTGGCTTGCCTGAACATGCCCTTACCGCGCAGATTAATCCGATATCCCGGCATGGTCGTAAAAAACTTATTTACTAGCGCTTGGCTCATTGTCTTAAATCGCTGCAATAGCATCGTGATACTGCTGAGATTGGTACTAATATAGTCAAAGTTCAGCGCTTGCAACTTTTTGTCATGCATAAATCGCATTGCGCTATCTCTTAACAGTGTCGGCGAAATGACATCGGACGCATCAATGACCAAAATCAGTTCGTTCTTTTGACTGCGGTTGTATCCGGCAATCAGGGCCTCAATCCTATCTTGTCTTTGCCTTTTCGAATAAAGGCGTAATTTAAAGGATGGATGTGATCTCTTAAATCGACGCACAAGCCGCCCAGTTTCATCGGTCGACTTATTGTCGATTACGACTACCTCGCAGTTTTGGAAATGGTTTTTGTGAATACTTAGTAGGCAGCTCGATATTAACGGCGCATTGTTTTGCGCAAAAACTAATATAGAAATCGTAGGCTTACGAGCTTTTCGCAGCTTTAACATGGACTTATTAAGCATAGCCAGCCTTATGTCATAAAAACTTGCCACAATCGCTAGTACGAAAGCGACAACCAGAAACAAAGCCAGTATGGCTTCGGCCGTTGAAACTACTATCTGCTGCTGATTCATGACCGATCCACCGATTCAAAATTGAATTGAAATAGCGATCGATAGGTGTCCCAACCGCCCGAGCATGTCAAAAGCAGCAGGACTGGCTTCCCAGTATCCTGAAAGATGCTCGTATCACTTGGCAAAACCTCTCGCATCGACTGATAAACATAGCGGAAATGATAGCCGTTATCAGTATATATGTCCGCCTGAGCCCCGGGCTGGATTAAGTTCAGCTCAGTAAAAACGGATCTTCTGTTGTGTCCATATATCACCGTCGTTCCTCCTTTGTCGTTTACCGGTATTGAAACGTCAGCGTAGTACGCTTTAGTGTCGTCAATCGTCCAAGTCCCGGTTTGTGGGTTAAACGAACCAACACCAACAGCAAGATCCATTCCAAGGCTATTTATAACTATCTGGTTAGGGATACCGGATTTAACAATCGGCATCTGTTTTGGCACTCGGACTACGGAAAGTGTCCGAAAAACGGGCGGCGGCGGCGTTTGGCTGACACTAACGAACATTCCAACTACGGCCAAGTTAAGCAGTGCTATTCGCACGTAAAGCCAAAATCCGCTTACCCCGCTTTTCATTTTTGGTACGTCCTCTTTTCGATGTTCAGCTATATGAACCAGCGGCGATATGCTGTTACTGCCAGATAACTAGCAGTAGCGCCAATGCCTAAGATTGCCGCCAAAGCAATTAGGGAATTAGCAGATTCATTGCTGCTGGTGTTTGGCAAAACCGAGACCGTAGGCATTGACTCTGTCGTTGTCGTAGGGGTTGCCGATACCTGACCTGAGCCACCGGCCGCACCAACACCGGGAGTAACTGTAGTTGCAGGGACTTCCGCCACGGCAACACAGGTTTTACCAGACTCGCCATTAGTTACAGAGACGTTATATTTCTGATTGTTACCGTTAGTAGCCGTGCCGGTAGTGGCTGAACCAGATCCAGTATTACCGTTACTGGATGAATTGCCACTCCAGGCAACTTGTGTATTATTGCCGTCAATTGTCACGTTGTTGTTATTATCTATTGTACAAGCTGTGTTGGTTTTAGATATGCACATATTGTCAGAATTCGGCCCTGTGTACCCAATTTGACAAGTTGACGTTGCGAAAGCACTGCTGCCTACCGCAAAAGGTGCTACCAAAATTGCCATAATGGCTAAGATTTGTGATATTTTTTTCATACGAAGTACCTCCTTATGAGTATCACTATACTGCTTAGTGTTTCCTGATGTATGTGAATTTATTCACATTCTAAGTACTTTATAAGCCACTAATGCTTTCTTTATAAAAAAACCCTCAATTAGCAAATTAGTAAATATTATGTTAATATAACAAATAAATAAGGAGCTCTAGTGGCAAACCCTGAAAAAATAGCTATTGTTCACGACTGTGCATATCAGCATTCCCACTAAACCAAAGAATCGAAGGTATAAGTGGGGTCTCGGAGGTGTTCTTTAGTATCTCTGCAGAAGTTGATGGGCAGCATAAAGAGTGGGTCGATAGCCCATTTATTACCGACGAGGAAAAGGCGGATTTTCTTCGCACTCTCAAAAAAGGCAAGAAAATGGACACGGCTCAACCTAACGCTAGGCAGTTCGGCGGCACTTACTGGAGTAATATACAAAACGGCACAGAACAAATTGCCTCGCTTGTTATCAGTAAAGAACTATCTGGTACAATGACGTCAGCTGAATTGGGCAAGAGCTTGAGCCCTAAGGATCTGGAGCCGAAAAAACCGGGGCTTAGCACTGTCTCATTTGGGGAGCAAGCCAACATCATTGTAGCCGATATAAAAACAGCCTCAATCGGCGAGGGACTTGTGATAACTCAGGTCGAGATGGAAAATAGACGTGGCGACTTTAAGGACGCTACTGAATTAGTTAAACGGGCCGAAGAGTTGTCAAGAAATCTTTATGTTGCCCAAGCAGTCCCCGATCTAGGTTTTCTAAGAAGAGGCGGCAGAATCGGCTTAGCCGATCGAATGCTTGGCGGAATAATGGGGATAATACCAATAGTAGGCATCGATGAAAATGGTGCGATCGTACCGGCAGAAGAAAAAAAACGGGGATGGCCACGCACTCGCGAGGCCTTAATAAACCACGTCGCTGGCGAAGTCGGCGACAGGGCTGTTCGCCTAGCTCTTGTGTATTATGATACAGACCAATTTGATAACTTGCGCAACGATATCCGGGGGAGGTTCAAAATAGCCGAAGATGAATTCGGCAAGGAGTACGAAATAATGTTGCGCGAGCAAGATATGGTAACCAGCGTCTATGGAGGTCCCGGGATTATCGGCGTAGCCGCATTGGTATTGGGCAAAAGAGCTGCATAAAACGCCTTCGTCTTTTGCAATAGCATAACACCTTAGACTCTGCCTGTTCTTTATATAGCCAACCTGATCTTCATTTAAGCTAAGTTGATATAATAGAGGCAGGAGGAAATATATGAATGTTAAAGATAAAGTAATTATTGTTACTGGTGGCTCGTCAGGAATTGGGCTAGCTACGGCTGAGCTTCTAGCCAAAAAAGGCGCCTCCGTCGTTATTACATCCCGCTTCAAAGATGACATCGAAAAGGTTTCTGAAAGTATTCCAGGCTCTTTAGCGGTCGTAGCCGATATGACAAAAGAGTCTGACATCAGAAACATCGTCAAAAAAACCATGGACAAGTTTGGACGCGTTGATGCTGTCATTAACAATGCCGGTCAAGCCGCTCATGGAAAACTTGAGAACTTCCCTATTGATGAATACCGAGACAATATAGAACTTAATTTATTGGGACCTGTGATTTTAATGCAGTTAGTAATTCCAATCATGAGAAAACAAGGTGGCGGTTCGATTATCAATATAGGTTCGGGAACAGTCAAAATGGCATTTCCGGGCGTTGGTGTATACTCCTCCGTAAAATCTGCTCTGCACCAGCTTTCCTTAGTCGCCAGAAAAGAATTAGAGGAAGATAACATTAAAGTCACCATTGTCCATCCGTATATTACTGCGACAAATTTTGGCCACGACAGACATGACCCTAAGACTGAGACTAGGAACTGGCAACCTAGACCCGGCATCCCTCCGGCCGACCCGCCCGAAAAGGTTGCTCAAGTGATTTTGGATGCCTTAAAAAGTGGCGAACAAGAAGTCAGCATGGTTCCAACAAGATAAATATACTCAGACTAAGTTATAATAACTTAGTAATAACAAAAAAAGGAAAAGCTTAAGCATGGCAAAACCTGTTGTCTATACAAAAAATCTAAGGAAGTACTTTCCATCGCGTAACGGCACAGTGAAGGCCGTTGACGGTGTTAATTTCAGTGTTCCGGCTGGTCAAATATTCGGATTCTTAGGTCCGAATGGCGCGGGTAAAACCACGACTCTCCGTATTCTTACAACCCTTATAGAAGCTGACTCCGGAGAAGCTGTTGTGGCCGGTCTGAATGTCTTGAAAGAACCGGATAACGTCAGACTCCATATCGGCTACGTCAGCCAAAGTGGTGGCTCTGATCGGCCAGCGACCGGAATGGAAAATCTTATTTTACAGGGACGACTCTACGGCATGACTAAAAAAGAAGCCAAAGAAAGAGCAATTGAACTTGTGAGTTTGCTTGATTTGACCGATTTTGCAGACCGAATTGTTTATACCTACTCAGGTGGACAGAGGCGCAGGCTTGACGTTGCTTTGGGAATAATGCATAGGCCAGAGGTTTTGTTCTTAGACGAGCCGACCACCGGTCTTGATCCGCAAAATAGATCTAACTTATGGACGCAGATAAAAAAATTGAAAGAAATCGGCACAACTATATTTTTAACTACGCACTACCTCGAAGAAGCCGACATGCTGTCCGACTATTTAGTAATCATGGACAAAGGCAAAATTGTTGCTGAGGGAACGCCCCGAGACTTGAAGAGAGAAATATCCAGCGACTCAGTTAATATAAGCGTCAACGACCCGTCAAAAAACAATCCTAAACTAATTAAACTATTCGAAGAACAAAGATTAGCACGCTCAGTCGTCGAGGAAAACGGTAGTCTGAAATTATCGGTTAAAAACGGCGACCATGCTTTGCCGGAAATTTTGAGATTACTAGAAAAAGAAAAAATTACGCTAAAAACAGCTACTTTAACCGTACCAACCCTCGACGACGTCTTTTTGAACAAGACAGGGCGATCACTTAGGGACACGGCGGCTGAAGGAGAAGCAAAATGAAGTTAATAACTGATATTCGTCTGCTTTTTTGGCGCAAAATGAAAGAGACTTTGCGCAACCCAATCTATATTTTTATAACCCTACTTACGCCGGTAGTTTATCTGACACTGTTTTCGCCACTGCTTGATAAACTAAAGGGAATTCCGGGTCTATCGGGTAACGTTCTGAATGTCTTTATACCTGGACTTTTAGTTATAATCGCATTTTTGTCCGGCCTTTTCGTTGGCTATAACATGATAGACGAGGTGCGAAACGGGGTCATTGAACGCTTCAGAGTCACCCCGACTAGTCGTTTCGCCCTGCTAGCCGGTAGAGTCCTGCGCGACCTGGTAAATATGCTAGTCGTCGTTATCTTTTTCACCCTGATAGCGTTGCCGTTCGGTTTTACGCCAAATTTCTGGGGCCTTTTGGTCCTGTTCGTTTTACTCTCGCTTCTACTCATTACAACTTCTTCTTTCGGCAATGCTTTGGGGCTGATACTAAAAGACGAAGACCGACTTTCGCCTATAGTCCAGGGAATTAACTTGCCTATTCTTCTCTTATCAGGAATGCTATTGCCGATGGAGCTTGCGCCGACTTGGCTTCAGGTCATCGCTCATTTCAATCCAGCCTACTATGCAGTTGAGGCCGGTCGGTTGCTGGTTGCGGGACACATTTACGAAGCAAAAGTCGGAGAAGCTTTTCTGTTCTTGGTACCACTTACAGTAATAGTTGTCGTTTGGGCGACCAGCGCCTTCAAAAAAGCCATAGCATAGCTATGGGCACTCTGACTATATATAATATATAGAAGAAAGGAGTTTATATGAAAATAAAATATCTTGGACATTCATCATTTCAAATAAAAAGCCAATCCGTATTAGTTTTGGACCCGTACGATCCAAAAATAGGTGAACTACCTCAAGGGCTAAGCGCCGATGTCGTAACGGTATCGCACGATCATTTTGACCATAACTACGTAGATGGCGTTTCGGGTAATCCACAAGTTATAAACGATCCGGGCGAGTTCAGTGTCAAAGGGTTTGAAATTAAGGGAATAAAGTCCTTCCATGACAACGAAGGCGGTAAAAAGCGAGGCGAGAATACCATTTTTCGCATTAGTGCTGAAGGTTTAACGCTTTGTCATATGGGAGATTTAGGACTACTTTTAACCGCTGAACAATTAGAAGAAATCGGGCGTGTCGACATACTGATGATACCAGTTGGTGGATATTATACAATTGACGCTAGCGAAGCCGTACAAGTTGTTAACCAGATCAAGCCACGGGTTGTTATTCCGATGCATTTCAAGCCTGAGGGCAGCACACTGCAACTACCGATTGAAGGTGTAGAGAAATTCAATGAATTGCTTGGCTGGGAAACTATTGAAAACATCGACGAGTTAGAGATTAATACGTCTAATCTAGATTCGTTTGATCAAAAGGTTGTGCTTCTTAAGAAATAACCGTTCCGGATTCGCCACTAATTGATTGCTGGACTTTGTCTAGTGAGCCTATAATAGTCCTTCTTCGACCTCGTTTATTCTGAACGAAAGCAATTGACGCAAGGACTTTCGGCATCATACTACCTGCCCCAAACTCACTGTTATCACAATAGTGTTGCATCTCTTCAATCGTAACCCTGTGCAGTGCGGTCTCGTCGGGTTTTCTAAAATGTATTGTTACCGCGTCGACAGATGTTAGTATCAGAAGCATCTCGGCATCAATCATATCCGCCATGACGGCTGCGCTCATGTCCTTATCGATTACAGCTTCAACCCCTTTGTATCCGCTTTCTGTTTCGACGACTGGAATACCGCCACCGCCAGCTGCGATAACTAAATAGCCTTTGTTAATTAAACTCTCAATGAATGGTTTTTCAACGATTGATTTTGGCTTAGGCGAAGGCACGACACGACGCCAGCCCCTGCCTGAGTCTTCTTTAACGACAAACTTACGAGCCTCGGCGGCAGCACGAGCTTCAGCTTCGGTTTTATAAAACGGGCCGATTGGTTTCGATGGATTTGTAAAGGCCGAATCATTCGAATCAACAACAGTTTGAGTAACTACGGTCGCGACCGGTTTATTGATTTGCTGCTTTCTAAGCTCATTACCGATAGCTTGCTGTAGCCAGTAGCCGATTGAGCCCTGACTCATTGCTCCGCAACTGTCTAGTGGCATCGTCGGGTCTTCCGGCGTATTTATCGCCTCCTCGTGTAATAAGATATCTCCAACCTGAGGGCCGTTGCCATGAACAATCACAATTTGATGTCCTTCGGAAATTAATGGCACTAATTGACGGGCCGTTTGCTCGGCCTCTTTTTGTTGATCGACTGCGCTCGCCTCACCCTGTTTTTGGAGGGCATTACCACCGAGCGCAATAACTATCCTGCTTGCCATAGTTTAACTAGGAGAAAATTGATGATGGGACCGTTAGTGTACCATTAACAAAATGACCAGTTGTCATTAGGTAGACTGTATATCCACAAAGTATGATCAGCGCCAGGGCTATGCCCATTTCCCACGTTGTAAATACGCTTTTCTTTTTGCTTAGTCGCGCCCATGCGAATATTAGGATTCCTGGTGCATAGATTACGGACGTTAATAGTAAGTAGGATAGCCCGGCAGCATATACCAGCCAAAGCGCGTAAATACTTGCGACCACTCCCACAACAATATTGAAATTCCTGCGTGATGTATCAACTTTTTCCTTCATAGAGTATTTTAGTTGGTAAAACGCCGTGAATGCGTATGGGACTAAGATTGTCGTCGTTGCCAGTGAAAAGGCAAAGGTGTAGGCTGAACCATTGCTATTAGGGATTAAGAATGTGAACAGGAATGCCTGAACCAACAGGTTAGTAATTAACAGCGCAACATATGGAGTGCCGTTTTTGCTTTCTTTTGCGAAGAACTTCGGGAATGTGCCCCTAAGAGCTGCCTGGTATGGTAGTTCGAAAGCGAACATTGTCCAAGCCAACCATGCGCCAGCAATTGATACAATTACGCCAATATTAACCAGTACAGCGCCCCATGGACCAACGATTGACTGTAGTAATGATGCCATCGCCGGCTGACCAAGTGCTGCCAGTTGAGGACTATGCATAACGCCAAGCGACAAAACTGAAACCAGTAAATAAATTGCTAGGACTGTTAGGAAACCGAGAATTGTTGCCCGTCCAACGTCTTTACGTTTTTTTGCACGACCGGAGAAAATGACTGCACCCTCGATGCCGATAAATACCCAGACGGTAACCAGCATCGTACTTTTAACCTGATTGAACAGACTACTAAGGTTGAATCCTTTGCCCATCGTTCCCCAAATGTCGTAAGAAAATATGTTAAGCTTAAAAGCTATAAAGGCCGCTAGAATGAAAATTGCAATAGGAACGATTTTGGCTGCAGTTACGATTGTGTTTGTAAAGCTGGCCGATTTTACGCCTCGAAGGATTAGGAAATGTCCGACCCACAGCACTACCGAAGCGCCGATAATCGAAGCGAAGTTTTGTCCGCCATTGAATATATTGAAAAAATATCCAAGCGAGCTGAACATAAGTGTTGCATAGGCCACATTGCCCACCCAAGCTGATATCCAATATCCCCAGGCTGAGTTAAAGCCCATGAACTTTCCGAAACCAGCTTCCGCATAAGTGTAGATACCAGCATCAAGATCGGCTCGTTTTTTATTAAGGTTTTGGAAGCAGAGTACCAAAAATAGCATACCAACACCGGTAATAGCCCAACCGATTAAAATTGCCATCAGTGAAGCTGACGCTGACATATTGCTCATCAAATTGAAGACGCCGCTTCCAATTACCGAGCCGACAACCAGTGCCGATAACGGCAAGAGTCCTAGGCTCTTTCTTTCACTTTTCTTTGACATATTTTTTGAGGCTCCTAGTCCCTCTGTTTATAGTGTTAGTGCCATTACGGCTTTTATTGTATGCATACGGTTTTCCGCTTCATCAAACACTATGCTGTTAGGACTGCGGAAGACCTCGTCGGTAACTTCCATCTCACCAAGTCCGTACTGCTCGTGTATCTTTTTTGCAGTGTCCGTATCAAGATTGTGAAATGCGGGCAAACAATGCATGAATTTTACGTCCGGGTTGCCCGTCCGACGTAACATGTCCATATTTACTTGGAAATATTTCAGCTGCTCAATTCGCTCGGCGAATTTGTCCTCTTCGCCCATTGAGACCCAAACATCGGTATAGATGGCATTGGCTCCAGACAGGGCGTCATCGAAATTATCAGTAATCATGATACGTGCGCCACTCTCCTCAGCCAGTTTGTGTGCTAGATCAACGATTTCTTGCTCGGGGTGTAATTCGTTAGGCGCTAGAATTCTAAAATCTAGCCCCATTTGCGCTGAGCCTAAAAGCAGGCTGTTAGCCATATTGTTGCGTCCATCACCCACAAAAACTAATTTCAATCCCTTCAGCTCTCCTAGGTGCTCTTCTAATGTCATAAAGTCAGCCAAGATTTGCGTCGGATGAAATTTATCGGTTAAGCCATTCCATACCGGTACGCCCGAAAACTTCGCCAGCTGTTCAACCGTATCGTGTGCAAAGCCGCGAAACTCAATACCATCAAACATACGACCTAGAACCTTGGCCGTGTCTTCAACTGATTCTTTTTTGCCTAACTGAATATCGTCTTTGCCTAAAAACTCAGGCGCCACACCCAAGTCGTTGGCAGCAACCGTAAAGGCACAGCGGGTTCTGGTCGAAGTCTTTTCAAATAGTAAAGCCACATTTTTGCCTTCATGCATGCGATGATCTTGATTGTTCTTTTTTCGGTGCTTAAGATCGTGTGCCGTTCTTAGCATTAATCGGATTTGATCGGCCGTAAAGTCGTTCAACGTCAAAAGCGAACGTCCTTTGAGGCTTTTGTCCATCTTCTAGATATCCTCTCTTACAAGAGGCATGCTCATGCACCGTGGGCCACCGCGGCCACGTCCAAGTTCGGCTCCGGCAACTTCAATTACTTCTAGTCCGTGTTCACGAAGTTTCTGATTTGTCACATAGTTTCTATCGTAAGTAACGACTACGCCTGGTGCGATTGCCAAAGTATTACTGCCGTCATTCCATTGTTCACGGGCCGCTGCAATATCGTCACCACCGCCACATTCAATCAAATCGATATGCTCCTGTCCTAAGGCCTCCTGCAATACCTTTTGTACATCCGTTTCTTTTGTAATGTGTGGATAACGCGAACCTTCGCGTGGCTCTAAAATAAACATGTTCAACTTGCCGCCTTCGTCTCGTATTTCGGGATGAATCGTGAATTTATTGTAATCAATCATAGTAAATACCGTATCAAGATGCATAAAAGCGTGCGATTTTGGAATTTCAATGGCTATTATCTTCTTAAACTGCGAGCCTTCAAATAAATTCGCTGCCATTGTTTCAACCGCCTCCGGCGTGGTTCGTTCACTAATACCGATTGCCATAACTTCATGATTAAGAACTAGCTCGTCGCCGCCTTCCATCGAAAAATGTTTGCTGCGATCATACCAAACCGGAATGTTTTGTCCGGCGAAGCGGGGATGATGTTCAATAATATATTTCAAAAATAATGACTCACGGCGCCTAGCTGGCCAATGCATACGATTTATCGTTACGCCGTTGCCAATAGCTGCACCCGGGTCGCGCGTAAAATACAAATTTGGCATCGGATCCAAGTAAAACGGATATGGATCTTTTTCAATCATGGTGTGAAGCTGCTCGATATGCTCTTCTGGAACTGGCAATTCGCTCTTACGAATTCCAGACATGACCTTATGAACCATATCGATTGGCGACATACGTGAAAGATATTCGATTATACTATCGGTAACACGTGCGTCACCCTGTTTAGAATCGGTAACCATTTCGCGGATAAATTTCTCACGGACCCAGTCTTCGTTCACAGCTTCGGCCGACATCTGGTCTAGATACAATACTTCAACCCCGCGCGAGCGTAAAACATCGGCGAACGCATCATGTTCTGCCTGTGCAACTTTTAGAAATGGGATGTCGTCAAAAAGTAAATCTTTCAAATACGTCGGAGTCAGATTCTCAAGCTCACCGCCCGGGCGATGAATTAGGACAGTCTTAAGTGTTCCTATTTCAGATGTTATATGTAATGGATCGTTCATTTTTTTATATAGGTGTTTTTATTCGCCCCCTAATTGCTAGGGACTATTATAGCTGCTTAACCATAAAACGCAATGCTTATGGTTAAATATTTAAAACAAACTTGTTCGCGGTATCAGCTTGCCACCACCATTCAAGGATATGGTCTTGCCGTTAAGCCAGGCATTAGCGCTGTTATTTACATCATAATAAATATTGTGCCCATTACTATCTATATTGGACAGCGTGCTGTCCCCGTCGGTTATAGAGGCTACGTAACTGTCTCCCTTAAGATTCAAGGTGGATTCCGCATCAATTTTTAAATTCGTCTGAGGACGATTGACTATAAAATAAACAGCGGTAAAGCCTGCGCTCCCAAGCACCAAGAGCACCACCGCGGAAATCGGCAGCAATAAAAATCTTTTCAATTTTTTACTCCTTCCAACGGAACCGCTAGTGTAGTCTCTAATCATAACTAGCAACCACTTTACACGGTCTGACTTAGATTACTCTGAAAATCTGTATTTAATTTAGGCTCTGTGTACGCGGTGCCAACCGTACTCAATCGCTAGTGCCTGTTTTATGGCCGCTCTTCTGTTACTTGGATGATATTTGGCTCTGGAAGTTTCAATCATACCCGTATCCTCAAACTCCCTCACCATTTTTTTAATTCCTTCTTTGATTTCTTTTTGCTGCTTTTTGGTAGGTTTCTTAGCCATATTATTACCTCCCATGATTCATTCTATGGGATAGATGCTAGGTTTACTGTGATAAAACCCACACAGTTTAGTAATGTTAGCAGATAGTTTTTATAGATTTAAGGCTGTAAGTTGTAGTAGCTGACCACTTCAGTAGTCGCTGCATCACCAGTTTTGGTTGAATCGTAACAATTGTCGTAAGCAAACGCATACTGCAGAGCTTGCGTATTAAATGCCGAACACGGGACTGCGTCTTGTGTGCCCATGAAGAACGTCCAATCGCCCGTTGGGGTTTTATAAAACAATCCCAGTTCACCTCCGAATTCGGCTCCGGCATTATCTAGTCCAACTTCAGCATATTGGTAACCATTCATTCCGGCCTTTAAGTCCGAAAAGCTAAGGACATCGCCTGCATACATTTTCTGAGTCTTGGCATACGCCGCTTCATACGGTTCAATTTGAATATAGCTAGTCAAACTCTTGGTATATTTAGATATCTGTCCGCAGGCAACCGAAGCCGGCGAACTCAGGGAGCCATTATTCGGCGAACTTGCCGTGCAGATAACATCACCATCGGTATACGCTACATCGACGGACTGCGATCCATACACTTCGTTAGTAGATTTTGTAAATCCCTGACTCGTTAATGACTGTATTATAGCGTTGCTAAGGCCTACAAACCTAGCCGAGATAGCGCTATTGCTGCCAGTCGTCCAGTTGTAATACACACTTAGGTTCGAGGCCCCGTCGCCAAAATAACTAATATACAAATACTTATCTCCGCTGACCATCCAGTAAGGAGCATTGTCGGAGCTCTTAAAATAAATCTGGTCGGTCGCAAGCGTAGTGCCCGCCGGCATAACCTGAGGATACTTAGTTGCTACATAGGCCTGTACGGCCGATATGACATCCGCCGGTTTTAGCGTAGTGACCGCTGACGTGGTTATTGTCGTAGTTTTTGAAACGCTTGCGACCTTTACGTCTTTTTGAGCGGTTTTTGTTTTATCGTTCAGCACGTAATACACGCCGGCGCCGACCATAATAAGTAGAACAAGCAGTATTAAAATAATGATTAGCCATTTTTTTGACCTATGTTTTTTTACCGGTCTAATGTCAACCTCTGGTCCAATTGGCTGCGGTGCGAAAGTTTTTGGCAGTTCTGTCTGCTCTTCATCCGAAGCTTCTTCCATTTGCTCAGTCGCATCTGGCTCTTCTTCGGTTTTACTATTTACATGAACGTTTACGATTTGATCTTGATCGTCTGTCTCTTCGTCCATACACATCCCTTTAAGTTTATGCTTACTTGAAACTAATTATAGCACCCAACTGGGACTTTATCTCAGACAAAAACAGAATGTATAGCAGTTATTTTTTGCTTAGGAAAGAACGAAAAGCGGGCTGGATACTATTAAGTAGTTTGATTACGTCAGAATTTTGTTGACCCCTTTCATTCGCCCCTAAAAGGTCGCCTACAATAGTAATCTTCTTCTTACCGACTGCTACTACACTGGAAAAAAGCATACAGACGCCAGCCTCTGACGTAACGCCAGTTTTAATGCCGTTGATTCCGACTTGGCCAAGTAGTCCGTTGCCATTATTTATAATTCCCACGTTCGGTATGTTTGCTTGTTTCGTTGCCACGATGGATGCAAGTGCCGGATTTGCCAAGGCGAGCTTTCCAATCGTTATTAAATCACCCGGACTACTGACGCTTCCCGGCATTAGACCACTAGTATCAACGACTGTCGTTTTTGTCAGGTTGTGGCTTTTTAGCCAGCTGTTGGCAACGACTAAATAAGCGTCAACCGATCCATAAGCCCAGTTTGCCAGCATGATTGCATAGTTTGCCGCCGATGGAAGTATCATCGTTTCAAGCGCCTTTCGTTCGGTCATAGAAGTCCCGGCATAGACCGGTTTAACTGCGGCATCATTAGCAATCTCTTGATTATAAATATCTACGTCAGATTGAGTAAATTGTATATCAGGCCCCTCTTCTCCGGCTTTAAGCGGCTTCGCCTGCAGTACTACAAGTGCCGTGATTATTTTTGTAAGACTAGCGATGGGACGAGCCGATTGAGTCCCATAACTAGCAACAACTCCATTAAAACCGACCGCCCCGACCGCCCCGCTTCCATAAGCTGGCCAGACCGGCTTTAATACTGGGAGAGTAAGTGATGAACTTACCGGCTTTTTCGACTGCGATGGTGAAATTACCAGCTTATACGCAACGTATAGCCCGGCGGCTAGAATTAGGATAATCAAGAAATTTCTAAAAATATGACGCTTATGACGAGGCCGTGGTGAATTATATCTCATTATTTAGTCTTACTGGTGTATTATGATTAATTTTTATGCGATTTTAAAATCGAGATGTCACGATGCCAAGTTTAGCATAATATACGATAACTGGCGCTGAGCCATGAATTGGTAAACGCTCTGTTATCTAGTAATCGATTCATGTTTACCTATGATTAACCTTCTGCAAAATTCCTTCAATAAATTCACTTTTTTGCTTCTTATACTCTTCTCTGTCATGTCCAGTTTTCTCGGCTAGTTTGTATTTTAAATACGAATACTTCTTTGCTTCATACGGATTCTGAATAAGAAAATCACGAACATCAATAAAATTTTTAAAATCTTTACTGTCTTTTAATACAATATGTAGGTGATAATCGCCACTGGTCGTATCCTTTTCGGTAGAAGCCATGAATACGCGATTGCAGTAGTTCGGCATGCTTCTCCCGAAGAAATGGCCATTGTTTAGCAGCGTTTTCGCAGCATGTTCAACCTCTGCGGGGCTATCGGCGCCAATAAGAATATCTATAATCCCCTTACCATCTAGGTTTGGTACCGAAGTACTGCCGATATGTTCGATAACGTAGTCTTTACTAAGTAGTGATTCTATCTTACGTTTCTCGTCAACGAATAGCTTGTGATAGTTCTTATTGCTCTTATATATGTTAAGCATCTTTATCTCCGAATGTATTTCCAGCATACATAACGTCTGGTTAACCCGATTGTAACATAACAAATGCTCGTACCCTATCAAAAGGCAGCTCCCATAAAATCTTTAGGTTTACACAAAAGTGAGCCAATAAAAATTGATTTAAGTGTGACAAATATTACATTTTCTAAGCCTAATGACAGCTATAATCGTCCTAAGGGAGGTATTTTATGGGAATAATTAGCTGGATTGTTTTAGGTGGAATAGCAGGTTGGATAGCTTCGATAATCGCTGGGACGAACGCCCGTCAAGGGTTGCTAGGAAATATTGTGGTCGGCATACTCGGCGGTCTGATTGGCGGATTCGTACTTAACATGTTCGGCGTAGGTGGAATAACTGGCTTTAACCTATATAGCCTAATAGTTGCATTAGTGGGTGCTGTCATCTTATTGTGGCTCTGGAGAACATTCGGTGGTCGTTCAGCGGCCTAATTACAATGAAGGGTAAGGGCTAATAAGGATTTTAGCACCCTTGGCGGACGCGCTTCGGGCTTTAGTTATCTAGATTTAAGGAATAACACAACTCGCAGAACCTTTGTTATCTTATTATAGGTGGCCTTTATCCATTAAACATCAAATCATAAGATTGACATATTTCACAATTTGTGCTAGTGTGATGGTAAGTAAACTTAAAACAAACACTTTTTTATGACCACAGCCACCACTGAAAGACTAGATTCCGAAACCGCCACTTCTGCAGAAACCGATAGGCCTCTTGATGAGCGTGAAGTACTCGAAGAGCTTGGAAACTTGCCCCTAACAGAGAAAGCCCAAGATTACCACCCTGAAAATATATATGTTCCTCCGGTTTTACCAGAGAAAAGATTTGAAGACAGCCCAGAAAAGAATTTGGAAACCATTATAGAGGACTCTTCGTCGGAACGAATTGATTCAATTGTATTAGACCGAAGAGAAAACGATCCAACGGCAAGAGTTACGGCCGAAAAAGTAGACGCTACCCTAGAGAAAGCTCGTAAGGGTTTAGGTGAATACGAAAAAGCCAAAGCGGCCGCGAAAGAGCAGCTTGCTATTGATGATGAGCGTAAAAATGTTGACCGACAGTTCTCTACCGCCGAGCAAGACCAAGTCACAGAATCTAAACAAGACATAGTTTCAGACATAAGAGAGCTCATTGCATCGCTTGAGGGTCAGACCACTAGAGTAGAAGCTGTTGAACAGAAAATAAGCGATTTAGAACAAGATATTGACGAAGTAAGATACAGGTTGGATTCGGGCCTTTATATAACTGACTTAGAAGCCGAGGCGATGGCCAAAGACGGTAAGAAAGGTCTGGCGCACAAATTAAAGTCCCGGTTCAGCTATAGCTATAGGACCGAGGAAGTTGAGCAATACCGTCAAAAAACCGTTGCCGATTTGGAAAAAGAGCTCGCCCTACAACAAGGCCGCCTGTCTGAAGAGTCATCAGAAGCAGAACAAACTAATCAAGACCTAGAAGCTCTGATTTTTGGCGACATACCTGCCTCCGAGATTAAATCAAAAGTAACGGAAACCCTAGGGCAAATTAGACAACTAGATGGTGAATTCAAGGAAGCTAGGAAGTCAGGAAAAGAGCCTGCTGAGTTAATTGACCAGGCGCTTGGCATCGACGCGTTAGATACTTCCCTGCAAGTTAGGATCGATGGGATACTTTCTCGAGTCGAACAGTTGAAAAACTCTGGTGATTTTCAAAAACTGCCGAGAAATCTGCAGGAAGTTCTAACGCATAGCATAAATCTTGAGTATATGATGAACGAGCTAAAAAGAGCTCGGTCTATCAATATAGATGGCTCTGTTATTCCCAGAGAAGAGATATTGGATCGATACGCTAGAAACAGAACTGCAGACATCATAAATGATTTCTTCAAGGAACAGATTTATGGCAGTGAAATGTGTGAACCTAATATGTCTGATGAGTTAAAATTTACACCGACAGTAGAGCAGCTAAAAGCCGTGGAAACACTTATGTCCGACGGAGTCACTGTGTGGTCTGACATTATCGAAATATTTTATAAGTCTAGAGCGAGACTAGAATTAATCGCGAATGCAGACCTATCTTATATTGCACACGTTTCTACTGTTAATAGAGCTCTAGAAATTATAGAATCCGGCGGGATTAAGTCACCTGATATTTTAGCGGCAGAAAGGGGCGGCGAAACGAGAGATTATGCTAATAGTCCTAACGGGAAACATTCGGGTATCGTAGGGGAATCCTACTTTACCCTAAATGATATTGAACGCACTTATCTTGGTACGGATCGATATGACAGCGAGTACCATTTCAAGCATATGATAGACGACCCGAAGGGTGAGCTAGGAGCCATCTTCGTAGGTAATCTCGGTGTTATAGGGACGGAAAAAGCCTGGTATATGCGACAAAATTCGCAGGGTAAGTCTAGGGGCGCAGAGGAGGTTGTGTTAAAAATGGATGCACCCGTCCCTGTCGAAGAAATGTATATATTTATTGAAGATGGTCCAAAAGCAATCGAAGTTTATGCAAATGCTCTCGCCAAGAGTGGCCGATCCGAAGAGTGGATCAAAGAACATCTAGTACCAATAAAAGGCGTACGAAACCATGGCTATGGTGGACAGATAGGCGAAGGGAACAGCGGACGAGATATAATTTATCAAACGTGTATTAGAAGGGGTATTCTGGGCCAAACAGACAAAGAATATGTCCCACTTCCCGAAGCCGTAGTGCAATCACAGACAAATGGTGGTACGGCTCAGACAAATAGATTAAAAAGGGCAAGTTAAATATACTTTTTTCGGGCATGCGAGATTGCGCTTCGCTATTGATTGAT
>CAZQGW010000004.1:0-30252 GCA_964593165.1 uncultured Saccharimonas sp. (SeqCode)
CCTCCAAAAACAGCAAAAGGAACTATCATTATGACATTTGCTATCTAATAATAACAGATGAAACGGACTTTAATATGAGTCTCGAATCACTGGATATGCGTTGGTTTTCATTAGCTGAGCTAGAACAGCTTGTAGAGCAGGGAAAAGCACAGCAGCGAGCTGTCGATATGGCTAAAAACGCAATGATTCTATATAACACTCTCAAAAAAATAAACAGGACGCAGATAACTTCATAATTGACTGACTACTGGAATTATCGTAATATAACTATTATCTTGTAGAGCAGTAGTAGCTCCGAGGTACATTGACAAGCAGACAAACAAATTCACAAGGTGGGGCCTCTTTATTGATCAATCAATGCAGTGGCCTCATCTTGTGTCTTAAATAGAGACACAGGTACCAAGCTCCGCTTGGATGGCATAATGCCGATGAGAGAAAAGAAAGCGGAGCAATGGACGAAGACTTGAAGCACTTTCATTTTGCCAACGCCCTTCTAGAAGTCAGAGAAGACGACTCGTCGCCGTTCTCGGTCATCGCCACCGCAGCCCAAAATCTGGCTCGGGACTACCGTGGCGGAAAGGGCACGATCTTCACCTGCAGGCATCTGGGTATCATGATTAGCATCGCAGACGACTCCGACCTGGAGCTGGTGACGCGCGATTTCATACGCGCATTCCACGGCTACATCATTCCCTGCGTCAGCGCGTATCCCGAGATGAGGTTGTCCGCAAAGGAGCTCGCGCGCGACGAGCTGATCTACGCGGCGAACCAGAGACTGGAGAACGAGCGCTCAATGGTGCTCGTTTCGCACGGTGCTTGGTACGCGCTTTGCGGACAGGCGCTTGAAGATTCCGTGTTGGCCGCCACCGTATCCTACACGGTACGTGTTGCTCGCCTGGCGCAGTTGTCTGTCAGCAAGGGCATGTCCGCGCACCGTGTCAGTCAGCGAGCGGTCGTTCGCGCTTTTCGTGAAGCAGGGGTGCCAACCCTCGATAACGAGATGGGTAACCAAATCGTTCGAGGCGCTATCGACCAGTTGCATGAACACTGGCGCCTCGGGAGCTCGCTCAACCCCTTCCTCGAAACCTGGTGGAAGACGGATGACTTGGTCCGTAGGGCGATGATCGCAAGGTTGCAGCGATAGGCGGGCCTCGCCATCACACCCAAGGTTGTGGTGGGTGGCGGTCGCAAGATCGCCGCCCACCCGTGGATCTCAAACTGTCTGCTTGTCATAATCGCTTATTTGAATGTGTATTCAAACTGATGAGTCCAAAAGGACGAAAAGCGTTTTGTATCTTTTACAGCTTCTAAATATTTGCGTAATAATTGCCAAAGCGTTGTTTACCTTGTATAGTTGTTTCTACGCTGAAAGAGGTTGAGTCGGAAGTTCGCTATCAAGTAGGTTGTTCTTTCTAGCTGAATCGGAAAAGGTTGTTCTAACCAGTAAGTCGATGTCGAAAGTTATTCGAAGGAGGGGGTTATTTTGACCCAACCACGTCAAATAGAGTGGGCCTACTGGGAGCAGTTCCGATATGATACGGCAGGATGGTGCAAGATCGCCCGCGATCGTCGAGCGCCGATCATCGTCATGGACGACAAGTGCGAAGAGGTCGCAATTCTCGTGACGCATCGAATCGCGAGTTACGTGCATCACCGCCTCCAGCGGACTGACATCTTCGTCTTAGAGACCATTGACGATCCGGATGTGTTCGAGCAATTGTTCGATTCGCTCGACCATTACGGTATGGTCATGCTCGACAGTTACGATCCAACAGTCAAGTGGGTCGGGCTCATCACGCCCGATCAACTCGAACTCGTGTTCGAAGCCAATCCCGACTGGCGGGAGAGGTTCGATTGGCGGGGCATCGAAGTCCAGCAGGCGCTATAAGCGCCTAGGACGAGCGGCTCGACAGTCCTGATTCAGTAACGGCCCACTGGGGAAGACCTTCCGGTATTTCACGGTGGGCCTTCTTCATGCCCAGATATGAATTTTGTTATTTTTTAGATTGCCATCGCAGCGCATCCCTAGTATAGTCGTATTTATACTGAAGGGGTTGAGCTGAAGATTCGCAACGAAGTAGGTCGTTCTTTCTACCTGAATCGGAAAATCCGACGAAATTGTAGTTATTGATGTCCGAAACGGTCCAAATGAAAGGGGTTTACCTTGCCGCGTACAATCGAGCCAGTCTCCTGGGCTGAGTTCAGATATAACCCGACCGAACTTCGAAACACGGTGCGTGATCGACGAGGGCCTCTGGTCATCGTCGATCAGGCCGACGCGCCAGTGGCGCTTATCTTGCCCCACTGGATCTCCTATCGGATCGAGAGTCGTCTCCCCAAGTTGACCGACTACTACAGAAGCGATAGCTTCGACGATCCGGAAGAGTTCGAGCAGTTGCAAGCCAGTCTCGCAAGAGACGGGATGGTCAGGTTCAACGGACTCGGTGACAGGGCAACATCAATATACTGGAGCAGCCTGCTCACCGTCACGCCCGAGCATTTCGATCTCCTGTTCGAGGATCATCCAGGCTGGTGGGAGGCGTTTGATTGGCGAGACATCGTAGGCGATCGGGCACCGTAAGCGCCTGAAGCCCGCGGGCTCGCGACGTCGATTCAGTACGGCCCACCGAAGAAGACTCACCAAAGCTTCACGGTGGGCCTTCTTCATGTCTGGATGTATTTGATTCGATATTATTTCTCTAATAGATATAGGGTATTAGTTTGAAAGATCTTTTCATATACTTTTTATAATCTTGACCAAAAACGTCGACTAGCATATCTTCCTCGGCCTTCATGCGGTATACATAGGCAAAAATCAGTAGTACAGTTACGAGCAGACTCAGCCAACTTAAAACCGTTAATCCACCTCCGAAAAAGAGTAGAATAGTCCCGAGATAGCCTGGATGTCGTATTCTTTTATAAAGTCCCTTAGTAATAAGCTTGTGATTATCATCTTCCCTGAGCGTTGTTGTGTAGGACCTACCGAGGGTATGTGCAGCACTAAGTCGTAAGGTTAGCCCTATAATCATCACAATTGTCCCAATCCAAATTAAGACAGGTGCGTTTATATAGCCCAAGTTATAACTATTTAGGATCGGCGAGGTAAATATTATTACGGAGTTTAGCGCGACCAGACCGCTTAAAAAGAACGTGCTATTTTTGTCATATACAGTTTTAGCCATCGTCTTTGCGTTACTATCTAATCGCAGTACCCTTTGACCTATGAAGAATATTACAAGTAAAATATAGGTTAAAATATACGGATATGGACTTGTCATTTCCAATTATTATAGTTGAACTTGCAAACCAATGATAGCAAGCTGGTTATTGTAACCCTGGCAAGATCACTGCCTGTTATCGCTCGTGCAACTAGTATTAATCCTATTCGTTAAAAAGCCAGAACACAACATGGATCATCGCGCTAACCACTAGGAGTACAATATAGATATGCCCGTTTTTACTAAAAGACCTTATTGGGTATATAGCGTTGCCGTGTTTATTTTATGGGGCATTATTTTCCTCGTACATTGGTTAGCTAACAGTCCGCCCAACCTAACGACTTTGGGTCTTCTATTCTTCGGCTACTTCATAGGGTGGTTGGGCGCGACAATAGCCCGAAAGTTCTATAAATAACACAACTTACTAGTAAGCTTTACGAGAAGACTATTAGCTTTGCTATAATTTAGTTAAGGAGCTCAGAATGTCAGATAAATTAGTGTTCGAGACGGACAATCTTACTTTGTTCTCGGTTGAAAAACCTCATATAACCAGAACCGATGGTGGTCATTTAAAGATTGCGCCTAAGGCGCATTTTGCGGATAGACTAGATCTTTCTCCCGAACTTGCTGTGGAGATGGCCTGGCTTACTATGCTTTCGGGGGAAGCAATGACAATTGGCTTAAGAAAGCGCGGCATAGACATCGGCATAATTAACTACCAAGATAATAAAAATTGGAGTGTGTTCAATCCGGAAGGCCCATATCTTCACATTCATCTATATGGTAGGGCTAAAAGCGCCAAAATTCAAAAATATGGGGATGCTTGTATGTTCCCCCATCGCGAGACGGGCTTTTATGATAAATTCGAGCCATTAAACGACCTTGATATCAAATCCATACAAAACGAAATTAACATTTTGGTTAGTAGTGAGAAGTATAAAAAAGAAAACTGGCGGATGCTCTAGCGTGGTTCATAAGTCTTCACAAGCCGCCTTTCAGTTTGCTATTATGTCAAGATGATAGATAATCTTAAGCCTTCTAAAAAAGTTCAACTTAGTCAATCTAAAATTTCCGAAGCCGGACGAGGTTTATTTGCCACTGTACCTATTAAAAAAGGCGAAATAATTGAACAGGCGCCGATTATTATGCTCAAAGGAGAGGCGAAAGCCCTTAAGTCCAGCGAGTTATATAATTACTACTTTATTACAGAAGATAAGGAGTCTGCCGCTATAGCGCTTGGATTCGGCTCACTATATAATCATTCTTATTCACCCAATGCTACTTATGAAAAACATTTTCATGAACTTATAATTACCTTCAGAGCGATTAAAGATATTGCAGCTGATGAGGAAATCACAGTTAACTATAACTATGGCAACCCTGATGATAAAAAGCAGCTATGGATAAAATCAATCAAACCACATACCGAAAACTAGCGACTCAAATAAGACAATGAAAAAAGCAATAATTTTTGATTTAAACGGTGTATTTATCATAAGCCCGTGGCTTAGTGAAAGACTTCGAACTGACTATAATGTCGACGAAAAAGCATTTCTTCAAGCTTTAAAAGAGATAATGGATAAAGTCAGACGGCCTAATGCCGACAAGGTCTACGATCTATGGAAACCATACCTAGATAAATGGGCAGTTTACCTTACCGAGAAGGAGTTTCTTGACTATTGGTTCGGCACAGAGAAGGAAAATACCGAACTTATTGAGCTAACTAGGAAGCTAAAGAATAAGGGTCTAAGGGTAATTATCTTATCAAACAACTTCCGGGAGCGGGCGGACTATTACGAAAAGAACTTCCCATTTTTACAAGACCTATTTGATGGCGTTTATTACTCCTGGCAGACTGGCTTCGTTAAACCAGACGTCAGGGCTTTTAAGAACATTTTCGAAAAACACGACCTTAGCCCAGAAGAAGTCATATATTTTGACGATTCTGATAAGAATATAGAACTGGCTAAATCTATCGGTATTGAAGCTCACATTTTTGACGATAGAGCTGTTAAACTGCTTCAGTCAATGCTGACGGCTTAATCTTCTTTACTTATTCCTAAGAACGGTTATGCTTGCCCTCGCTAACTGAACGTAAGATACTGGAATTAACAATAATCAGGGGATAATAATGGCAATTGAATCACACGAATTCGACGCTTCGGCGGCGCAAGCTAATTTCGAAAAATTGGCTGACAATCCGTACCCGGGAAGAGGCATTATTTTAGGTCGGAGTCAGAACCCAGAAGAGTTGGTTGAGGCATATTGGGTTATGGGACGTAGTGAGAATTCCCGAAACAGGATTCTAGTGCAGGATGGCGATATAGTGAGAACAGCTGCTTTTGATATTCGTAAGGTAATAGACCCTAGCCTAGTCATCCATAATGCAATGCGACTCCACAGAGAACATGCCCTACTACCAGGGTTCCACATTGTTTCAAGCGGAAATCAGACCGATTCGGTATATAATGCCATTATCGACGCGGAAACTACTCGTCTAGATTCAAACCCCTTTGAGGAAGCCTTATTAAAACGTGACTTTGAGCCGGATAGTCCCAACTTTACGCCTAGAATCACAGGAGCAATTGCAATCGGGCTATCATGGTCAAGTAATTACGGGTATTCAATCATCCGCCGCAATCCAACCACCGGGATGTCCGAGCACACTTTTGGTAGTGGACACGTAGAAGATATTCCTTCAGGAACTGGTTTGTGTTTCCATACCTATCAATTCGATGGGGATCCAATTCCTCCGTTCGAAGGCAGCCCTTATGCGGTTCCACTAGGCTCTTCGGCTGAAGGAATTGCAGAAGAGTTGTGGGAGGCTTTGGATAAAGAAAACAGAGTTGGTGTGGCCGTAAGGACTATTGGTGCTCTGCGTGGTGAAATATTAGACACCAAAATTATCAATCAACTACATAAATAGCCAACTTTCCAATCTGTCGAATATGCTCTAACAGTCAAAGTGTTAACTGTGTGGTTAGCGTGCAATCGAAACCGCCTGTTTTACACAGCAGCTAGGCAGAATATAATGGTAGTATGAAAAATGATGATTTTACGAAATTATTCAAGTACATGACCGAGCGTTTTGATAGTGTTGACAAGGCCTTGGTAGATAAAGCTAACAACAGCGATATGCAGACAGTATTGAATTTGCTCGACTCTATAGCCAAAAGACAAGAAATCCCAGACGACGAGAGGCTAGGTCATCAGCTAGGCCGACTAGATCGTTGGACACATGAACTTGCTAGTAAGATTGGTTATACCCTTTCAGTTTAGTCGTATATCTGACTCAAAAGCCAATTCCGACAATTAAAGGTCAGACGTTAAATTTATACGATCGTAATTAAAAAGGCCCGGGGAGTTTACTACTCCCCGGGCTATGTCATCCTCCTTTTACGAAAGTTTTTAGCCTATGCAGTCGACTAAGTGCAACAAAGGCTAAGCCGCTACAAACCATTCCTGTAACTACGAAACCGACTTGTAGGCCGACGTTGCCTATTAGAAGACCGACAAGCGGTCCGGCAATCGAGTACGACAGTCGCATTATCAGGTTGATCACGCTGTTCATGGTCGCCCGACAGTCTTGAGGCATGTGCGTATTTAGCTTGTCCGTTATCGGCTGGCAGTACAGGGCTTGAATCACATCGTGACCTAGAACTACCCAGATTAGCCACAATTGTCTTGTAGCCATCGACAGATAGACTAGACCAGCCAGTAGAGCATAGCCGAACATATTACGCTCAAGGTGCTTTTGTTGATGGAATCGATGCGAAAGCCAGGCTTTCCAAAGGCTTCTTATGGCTAATATGGAGCTAAATAGTACAACTGGTATTTTCATGCTGTTGTAGTATGGGACCGATAACCAAAAGCCTAGATAGGTCGAGGTACTTAGTACGGCGCTTAGTAGAATTAACCAACGAACTTCCGTATTGCTTCCTAGCTTTTTGACAGCGTACCAGGCGGATAGCCTGATTTTTTCCTGGCTGCCACTAATTTTAGGGGATTCCACTAGTCTGAAAACGAAAAAGCAACCTACACATATCAAAATACCGTCTGCTACCAGTGTCGAGCTTATACTTACATACTTCACTAAAACGTATGCTATCGGCACGCCAAAGGCGACTGCGGCGAAACCAAACGCGTTTATTCGTTGGCTTAGCTTAACGAATTGAGCTTGATTGCCATCGGCTTTCAGCGAATCGAACAGCAAGGCTGTATCGATCGCGCTAATCAGACCGTTAGCTATCGCCAATCCCAACTCACAGATGATGAACTGCCAGTAGAGATGACTAAAACCGTAGGCTATCATAGAACCGGCTGCTAAAGGTGCGCTGATTTTGATACAAAGAGCCCGTCCGAAGCGATCGGCGATATAGCCGCTTGGTATTTCCCATAGCAAGGATGCCAAGGAAAATATCGACTGAAGCGCGAAGACCTGCAGAAGACTTAGCCCGTTTTGAAGAAAAAACGGCATCAGATAGGCTGCACTGATGCTCAGCTCCTGAAACGGAGCAAACCAAGTCAGCCACTTTGAGTTATTTTGGTACCTTTTCATTCTCGACTCCTTTCTGAGTTGTTAAAAAGATATGACATATTGGTATCTTAGGGTTTCCTAAGACCCGATTCGCCTCCGTCCGCCAGATTGTTTTAGATATGTTTTAGTTATTAAAAACGCCTCCGGTTTGGAGGCGTATCGTGACCTATGAAAGATTTTTTAAAAAGATAGAACCGATACGCCCGTTTGAGCCATATAAATACAGCCGACCACAGCAAAGCCTGACATTAAGTCGGCTGATTTACTGATAGTGCTTTGGTTATATCTTTCCATAACATCAGCAGTATAACATAGTAAAATAAGATTGACAACAAAGTACTAATGTTTTATTAATAAAACACTCGGCTTTGTATAACTTTGATTCAATTTGTCGCCCTGTTATGATTAATAAATGAGGGAATCAATTAATGAGTGAACATCCAATCGCTCAACAGATTATAGACATTCTTAGAAAAGAAGGTTTTTGGTACGATGCCTTTGAACACGAACCGGTCAGAACCAGTCAGGATGCGGCCAATATCCGTGACAGTTACACGATGCAACAGGGTGCTAAGGCTCTTATCGTGCGCGTAAAGCCCGTCGGTCAGGCGAAGGAGCTGGTAATGTTGGTTCTTCCTGGAGATAAGCAATTTGACGGTGATAAAGTTAAGAACCTATTTAATACTAAAGATATCCGTTTTGCCACTGAGGCTGAAATCGATACGGTCACACACGGCATTAAACCCGGCGGCCTACCGCCTTTTGGCAATCTATTTAATTTACGAGTTGCAGCCGACCCAACAATCTTCGATAACGAAAAGATCATTTTTAATGCCGGCCGCAACTTTTCCATCGCAATCGAATCTAAAGACTACAAACGCCTAGTTAATCCTATAATAGAAGACATAATTAGCTAAATACTATTATAAATATAATGAGGAGACTAAAATAGAACTATGAGTAATTCAATCATTGACCATCTAACAATTGGCGTAAAAGACTTTGAGAAAAGCAAAGCGTTTTACGACACTGTACTTAAATCCTTAGGCTATGACAAATGCATGGAATTCGGTAAAAATGCGGCTTTTGGTGAAAAAGGAGTCCCTAGCTTTTGGCTGAGCGGCAATACATCAATCTTTCCAAAACTGCATTTCAGTTTTATTGCACCCGACCACGAATCTGTCGATGCTTTTTATAAAAAGGCGATTGAACTTGGCGCTACCGATAATGGCAAACCGGGTTTACGCGACTACGCTCCGGACTACTACGCAGCCTATGTTATTGATCTCGATGGCTATAAGATAGAAGCTGTTTGCAAGCAATAACAGGGATTACTGACTACATATAAAAGACACGAAGTGACGTAATCGTATAGATTGCATTAATAACATAATTATGGTATCGTAGCATTGTTTACACGTAGTATACACCTTAAGGAGGCGGTAGTATGGAAAATCCAAAAAAACACTCAGAGGGTATATTGGCTCGCGCGGAAAGATTGACTAGAAAACATGAAAAAATTGATGCCGGTAAGAGACTTTCCGATGCTCGAGCTTCACAATTTGTCGAATTCATGGAGAGATATGACATACCTGCTGCAAAGTTGGTCGTAGAGGATGAGGATTCTATTAATAGGGGGTGGGTTATAAAATCTCCAGTATGGGTCACTCATCATCCGGATTGGGGCGATCCCGAGGTCTATTGTCATACGCCTGGCTGGGTTATTAGTTTTGAAGGTATTACATACACCTGGAGACAAGGTGACCCCAGGACGACTATCCGCGTATCAAGACGTGATAGCGAAATAGAACAACCGTTTGCTACTGACAAAGGGCTCGATCTTTTAGCAGAGGAAGTAATTAGATGCGAGAATTTATTGAAAAGTCGAGAATCAGGCAATTGTTAATGACGTTTAGCCTTACGTTTGTTTTTTAAGCATATTTTTTCTAACTTACCTATGGCTATTAGATATTACTAGACATAGGTAAAGGCAGACACTTCTGGGGTGTCTGCGGTAGATTTTCGGGCACCCAGATGCCCGCGATCACTCAACCCGTGGCGACGGGGACCCTGTCAACCGTGAAGGTCGTGGGGTACCAGTTGCCAATGACGTCGTCAATCATGGCGAGAGCGGTGTGCAGGCTGCAGTAGCAGGACTGCAAATCACTTCGTCCAAGCCCAAGAAGGGGTTCGTCCATGGTGGAGACGAAGCTGACGGTCTTCGCGTTCTGGCCGCTTCCGCGCAGGAACATGAACGTCAGCCTGCCGTTCGCCATGTGGCTCCGGAGAGTCGTCTTGCCGAACGTGCCGCTCATACCCTGCTTGCCGTTCTCCGTGATGGTCTGATGCAGACCATAGGGAGCGTAAACCTGATCGAGGAAGCGGTAGAAGCCGAGAAGGACCAGACGACGCTCGGCGTTGAGCAGAGCGTCGATCTTCGTAGCAAGGAGCGTGTGGCCGGTGACTTCGGTGATCAGTGCCATGATCATCTCGATCATCCGGACCTCGACGATGTTGTTGCCCGAGTCGACGTGCGTCGGGTCCGAGAACGTATGTCCAGTTTCACGCTCGTAGGCACTGCGGGAGGCTCTTACATAGGAGTCTTCCGACTTCTCGAACGTGCTGATTGCTCCGACCATGATCTGCGGGATACGGTCGTCGATGTCCCAGAAAACGTAGTGCTTGTCACCTTGTATAGGCAGCCAGGCGACGTAGTGGGCCAGAAACCTCGCGAACGGGGCTTGACCAGCCGTGCGGTTTTGGTCGGCCTTGCCGATCTCGTTCAATTTATTAACCAGCTCTTCTCGATTCAAGAGTTTCCTCCTTCTAATGAAGTGATGTATGGTACTACACCAAAGTTAATCTACAAAGACTCAGTGTTAACGATGATTATGACATGAAGCGAAAGGTACCGCAATAGAGATACACCTGATAGAACTAATGCTATTATATAAATATGATACTAGGCATTGATGAAGTCGGACGGGGATCTTGGGCGGGGCCGCTTGTCGTCGGAGCTGTCGTTTTGGGTGATGAAACCATAGAAGGACTAACCGATAGTAAGAAACTATCAAAAAAACGTCGCGAACAACTGGATATTGAAATCAGAGCAAAAGCTAAAGGCATCGGTCTGGGTTGGGTTGAACCGGCAGAAATCGATCAAATCGGTCTATCTAAAGCCTTGAAGCTCGCCTCAAAGCGCGCAGTCGAGCAGATTAAAACCCCGTATAACGAAATTATTATTGATGGAACGGTTAATTTCCTAGAAGGCACTAATAAAGAAAAATATGTTACGACCATCATTCAGGCCGACCTTTTAGTACCTAGCGTATCGGCTGCCTCAATCGTGGCTAAGGTGGCTAGAGATAATTTCATGGCCTTACAAGACGATATTTATGAGGGATATGAGTTTAAAAGCCACGTTGGCTATGGGACGAGTGCGCATAGCAAGGCTCTTGATAAAAACGGCATAACCAAGCTCCATCGTTTGTCTTTTGCGCCAATTAAAAAGCTTGTCCAAAAAACCGACTAGGTCGAGGAATCTAGAGTTTTAAAAGCGCCGAACGGACGGCTTTGCCATTTTTCTCAATCAGATTCACCCGGTTGGTTATTTCATTTATACCCATATCAATAACCCTGGTTAAAGCCGGATCCGATCGAAGGGCGTCAAAGAATTTAATATATTCATCCAACTGTTCTTTGGTCGATAACGCCATTGCGCAGTAGCGCGGATAATCGTCATAACTTTTATCGCCGCCAAACGTACTATTAATCCAATCCCAATTATCTCTGACCCACTCCCAGGTCTTCTGGCGGCCAAATTGGTTCCTAATTAGATAAGCGACCCATCTGGCGGTATCCTGGATGCGGATAAACAAAGTATCTTTTATTTTTCCCAGAAGAAGGTCGACAATCTTGTCGTCTTTAGTTGCGGTAACACCGACATTAATATCCAGCTTCAGCTCGCTGGACGAGGTTTTATCATACTTGCTCAGTAATAGTTTAACCGTCTCGACATCATTTTTTTGTCTTACGACGGATGAAATGATGATTCCGCGTAGATCAGGGTCTAGTTTATCAACCTCGACTAACTCAAATAGCCTGTTGGCGTAATAAAGTGCGCTCTCATCTTCGCTATAAATCATCAAAGATATAATCGTGCTACGAAGTTTCGTATCTTCCTCCGGCTCGTTTTTTTGTGGTTTCCATCCGAGTCGTTCGTATTGAGTTTTAGCCATTGAACCAGCCAATTCACGAAGCTTAGTCTCGGCCTTTTCGTCGTTTTCAACAAACTTCTTAAGTTCACCGATGGCCATAGCAATAACGTTCCAAACCGGTTCAGCCGTTTCGTCCTTATATGCATTTATCAGAGGGATAAGTTCGGCGCTCGGGACAATTCCGGAATTTGCCAAGATCAGCTGCTCGTTTAGAAGCTGCAACCGATCGAGCGGGCTCAGTTTTCCGGACTCTACTTCGTCAATTATTTGTTTTAACAGCTTGGAATCATAGTGGGCTATAAAGTGGGCATCACTTCCAATATTGAACCTAATCGGACCATTTCCAGATACCTCTACGGTTAATTCTTTAGTATCGAATATCTCCGGCATTTCCGGATAATTGGAATTCAAAGGGATCGGCCATAATGAATCGTCATTGGCAGCTAAGCCGTTTGACAATCGTTCTTGAGACAACTTAATCTTGTTGCCGTCTCTTCTTACGTGCAGTACCGGAAAGCCCGGTTTTGAAAGCCATTTGGACATAAAGCCACCTACATCCTTACCGCTAGCCTTGGATAAAACCTGCCATAAATCACTGGCCTCGGTGTTTTTATAAGCATACTGCTTGAAATATGTGGCAAGGCCAGATCTAAAAGCATCTTCGCCAATATAACGCCTCATCATTTTCATAAGTCTGGCGCCTTTAGCGTAGACAATAGCCCCGTCAAATAACGTGCCGATTTCGTCCGGATGATTAACGTCTATCTGAACCGGCTGAACTCCGGCTAAGCTGTCGCGACGCAGGGCAGAGGCGGTTTCATAAGCTGCAAAGTCCATCCATATGTTCCAATCAGGTTGCAGAGCGTCAATTGCGACATATTCAATCAAAGTCGCGAAACTTTCATTCAACCATAAATCATTCCACCATTTCATAGTGACTAGGTTACCAAACCATTGATGGCTGATTTCATGAGCCACGACTGTCGCGGCGTACTGTTTGCTGGAAATTGAGGTCGTTTTCGGATCAGCTAACATGGCGATTTCCCGATAAGTCAGAAGACCCCAATTTTCCATCGCTCCGGCTCCAAAATCTGGTAGAGCGACATTATCGCATTTTGCCAAAGGATAGGGTGTTCCGAAGTATTCCTCGAAAAAATCAATTGATCGAACGGCAATATCCAAAGGAAAATCCAGACTGCTCTCAGGCTGCGCTGGCGTGGCCCAAACGTTAACTTCGATGCCGCTTTTAGTATGTGCTGTCTTTTTGTGCATTTCTCCGACCACCCAGGCTAGTAGGTAAGTACTCATAACTGGGGTTGTTTCAAAAGTAGTTACTAGATGTTTAGCCTCTTCGTGTTGCTCTTTAGTCGGCATGTTGCCAAGGACTGTTTGGTTCGGTTCGGTAATGAGCGTTACATCAAAAGTAGCTTTTGCCTCTGGCTCATCAATACATGGAAAGACTTCGCGGGCGTGATGACTTTCGAATTGCGTTGCCAGCAATTCCTTTTTAATCCCGTCATGCTCGAAATAACATGGATACATACCATGCATGGCATCGGTAATCTTGCCGGAAAAGGTAACTACAACAATATGTTTGCCGATGACCAGATTCGGGCAGTTGAGTATCAGGGCGTTGTTCTCTCCGAACGCAAACGCCGATTTGAGTCCATCTAGTGTAACCGACTGGATGTCGAGCTCCTTGCTATGTAGCAAGATTACATCTGAAGCCTTTGGTGATGAGCCTTTAATAACAACTGTTCCGATAAACGTTCGTTTTTTTCTATTAATATTAAGTATAAGTTCGTAACTTGACGGAATGAATCCCTCGGTAAGTCTTTTAACAGTTTGCATACTTCCATTGTAGCATCCGGCCTTAAGAGAAATAGCATTGTGTCAACAATCCTAGTTATGCCCACATAAGTTACAATCTAGCATTCTGTAATGATACTCTGCAAGCCTGCCGACTCGGAGCTGTTTGGAGCCGTGCTAAGACTTTTTTAATGAGTTACGGCAGCTTAAACTCGAAAGTTTAAGTAAAACGCTTGCGTTTGTTTGCAAATCATAATACAGTAGCCTTATACATATTTTTAGGTGCTAGTAGGCTAAAACAAAGGTGATTTCAAAGAAAATTATATCTAAACAAAAGCCACACGGTTTTACGATCGTCGAACTTTTGGTTGTCATTGTGGTCATTGGTATCTTGGCTGCTATCACCATAATCGCCTATACCGGAATTACAGCTCGGGCAAATACTGCATCCGGCCAAACGGCAGCAAATAATGTTATGAGTAAAGTAAATACGTATATGGTTGATGGACCAACATCTAAAGTGCCAACAACGTATGGATCCCTAACTAACGCCGCCACGACTACTTCATATAACCTAATCGGCGCGAACTTTACCACGATTTCTAGTGCAGCTTCAGCAGCAAGTGGTGCTATGACATCGGCTCCATCGACAGCAAATACGATCGATTTTTGGCTTTGTGGTACGGGTAGTGCCGCCGCCGCGACAACCTACGGGACTGTAACCGTGCAAACCGGTATTAAGGTTGGCTATTGGGATTATGGTGCGGGGGCTGTCAATACTACAATTGCCGTGGGGGCCACTAGTGGTACTTATACTAATGGCTATGCCATTACTTGCTATAAAGCTGGTATAGCCGACTCAGCGATTGCTGTAGCAAGAGCAATCTATAACGAGAGCGGAACAAATACTTGGCCAACGACAGCGGCAGCAATAAACGCTAATACCGCCACGACAGCAAAATTGCCTACCGGCATGACTGTCGGAATTACAGCGCCTACTTCGGGAAATGGTACTAACACAGTCTTGTTCCAGTGCGGAACGGCAGTAGCGGCCACTTTGCCATGCAACAACACCGGCGGACGAATCGGTTTCTGGGATTACACACTAGGCACTCCAGCTGTAGTCTATGAGGTATTCGGTACTGCAACTAACTTTGCAACACCACTATCATAATATTCTATTGAGAAACTATACATAACAAAAACGTTGCAAATTGGCGGTTGTCTGTTGTGAAGGTTTTTAGGTCGCATATGTAAATTCAATCCAGAACAAGTGCAACAATTCAATAGCTAAACGATAACTCCAATTATCGTTGACCAAGTCTAAACTTTAAAGATTAAAAATTAGAAAGCTTTGTAATTTCAAGCTTCGTTAATTCGATTGTCGATAGGCAAAATTTGACTAAAACTTCCGCTCCTTCAACCAGATACGCGCCTTGAACGGCAATACCGATCCAACACGTAGGGCCCGAAGCCCTGCATAATGTTCTGTGATCCGCAAGTAATCGAAAGGGTTAAGCTCTGAAAGGTGCGTGTTGACATGTTTCGCGATGAAGCACCCCGTGACAAAGTAGCCCGCGAACAGACTGGCGACGAAGCCTAAGTGGTGGTAAGCGGTCTGCCCGAAAGTGCGAATCAAGAGGCCGAGGATGCCCAAACTGAAGTTCAGGACCTCGACAGAAAGATCGAACAGTTTCAGGTCGATCATCACGAGCTAAAAGAGCCCTGGGCAAACCGCAAGGCGGCCGAAGCCAAACGCTAAGCCGCCCAGAACGAGGTGAGGGCAGTCGCCCGCGGGGTCAAGATAAAGGTAAAAAAACCGGTGCCTGCGAGCAGCCACTACACCTACCCCTATTCGATCCACACCCAACATAGGAGACACGTTCCAGGTTACTGGGCCCCGGGTTTCCTGGGGTGGGCATAATTAATTTCTGAAATATTTTCATTGAGCAGTTATTGCCAAGTCAATAACTGTGCTGTATAATTAGCCTCAGTACATTGCATTTCGTCGGCCGGCAGGTCGGCTTTTTTAAAAGGAGAAGAATAAATGGAAGAAATAAATGTTAAACAGCTAATCTTAGCGGTTCATACGATCGCTGAAGAAAAGAATTTACCGGAAGAAACCGTGCTTTCTGTAATCGAGCAGGCTATCGCTGCTGCTTGGCGCCGCGACAACGGCGAACGCGACCAAGAAGTCCGCTGCGAACTAAATATTAACGACGGTACGGCCGATGTTTACGTTGCCCGTGAGGTAGTCGAAGAGGTTGGATCAGACGCGATTGAAATCAGCCTAAAAGATGCTAAGAAAATTAAAAAAGATGCTGCTATCGGCGATAAGATCGAAGATAAGCACGAAGTCACTTCATTCGGTCGTGTGGCCGCACAGACAGCAAAACAAGTTGTTTTGCAAAGGTTGCGAGAAGCCGAGCGTGAAGTCGTCTTAGAGGAATTCGAAGATAAGATCGGTACCGTTGTTAACGGTACCGTTCAGCGCATCGAACCACGCGTTGTCCGAGTTGATCTCGGCAAAGCTACCGGTATTATCCCGCAAAGCGAGCAGATCCAAGGCGAATACTACACAATCGGCAGCCGCCTCAAGGTATTTATCAAGAACATCGAACGCGATAACCACGGACCGCAACTGATTTTAAGCCGCGGTAACGAACAATTCGTCGAATATTTGTTCCGACAAGAAGTACCTGAGATTGAAACCGGTGCCGTTGAAATCAGAGCCATCGCTAGAGAAGCCGGTAGACGTACTAAGATTGCCGTATCCAGCACTTCGCCTGGCGTTGATCCGATTGGTACCTTCGTTGGTGGACACGGTACGCGTGTTCAGGCCGTCATGAACGAAATCGGTGATCAGGAAAAAATTGACATCATAGCTTACGATGACAATATCGAACAATTTATCAAAAACGCTCTTAGCCCAGCTGAGGTCGCCAAGGTTGACATCAATGAAAAGACCAAGCGAGCGACCGTCTTCGTTAACGAGGACCAGCAATCGATTGCTATTGGCCGTGCCGGTCAGAACGTTCGTCTAGCCAGTAGATTAACCGGTTATGAACTGGATATCGAACAGGTTGTCGTAGCAGCTAAAGCCGCCAAACCAGCCAAGCGCAAAAACATTGAAGACAGCCTGTTAGACGCCCTTTCACAGTCAACAGAATAGCTGATTTTTGCTATAATGTAAGTATGGGAGATGATTTTTCAGACTTCGTATCGCATCTGACCGACAACGCTCGGGCTAGTTTGCATCACGCCAACATCATCGCTCAAAGTCTTGGAAGTTCGTATATAGCCACTGAGCATTTATTACTTGGGATTCTAGCTCAGGGGGGTTCGGTCGCGGCCAAAGTACTGGCTGATGCTGGAGTAACCCTGAATCGGGCTCAAGACGCGCTTAATATGGTTCCTCTTACCGTCATTGTCAGCACCGAAGCTAAGGCTTTAAGTGAAACAGCCAAACTAACATTAAAAATGAGTTGGGAAGTCGCCCAGGAATATCATCAGGACATGATGGGTACGGAGCACATACTATATAGCATACTGAATCAGAAGAATTCGCGGGCAGCAGTGCTGCTCCGCGATATGGGCGTTAACTCGCCGGATCTAATATCGGAAATCGAAGAATACTTAGAACAAAACCAAGAAGCGATAGACGGTGACTATTCAGCCGTACCAGCCTTTATTGAAAAGCGCCCAACCCGTAAGAAAGGCTCTTTGGGACTATACGGTACCGATCTGACCGCTATGGCAAAAGCCGGCAAGTTAGATACGGTTATCGGTCGTGAGAGACAAGAAGAGCGTGTTATTACGATTTTGAGCAGGCGGACAAAAAACAACCCGGTTCTTATAGGTGAGCCTGGCGTCGGGAAGACCGCTATCGTTGAAGGTCTGGCACAACGGATTGCCAAAGAAGATGTTCCGGACTATCTATTAGATAAGCACATCATCCAACTAGACCTAGCTGGTATGATTGCCGGTACTAAATACCGCGGCGAATTCGAGGAAAGGTTAAAAAAGGTACTAACCGAACTTCAACATCAGAAGAACATTATTATTTTTATCGACGAACTCCATCTGCTCGTCGGGGCTGGTGCCGCCGAAGGCTCAATCGACGCCGCCAATATTCTGAAGCCGGCACTGGCCCGTGGCGAAATCAGACTGATTGGAGCTACCACGTCCGACGAATATAGGAAATATATCGAAAAGGATAGCGCCCTTGAACGACGTTTGCAGGTAATTGTCGTACCTGAACCGAACCTAAAAGAAACGGTCTCAATTCTAAAGGGACTGCGCCCCGCCTATGAAACCCATCATGGCGTCAGTATGAGCGACGAACTGATAGAAGATACTGTCTATATGGCCGACCGCTACATTAACGAAAGGTTCATGCCTGATAAGGCTATTGATGTCGTCGACGAGGCTGCTGCTCTTGTCAGAGTACGTACCGGACAAAAACCTAGCAAAGTCCGGGAACTGACTAAGCAGCTGAAGAACTTGAATGAGAAGATGGAAGAAGCTGTTCTCGCCGAGGATTACGAGCGAGCAGCGCTATATAAGACCAGATCATCTCAGATATCGGCCAGACTAGACGAAATCAAAGATAATTCCGAGTCAAAAAAAGCCATTGTTCTAACTGATGATGACATCGCTTATGCCATCGCTTCTATGACTGGCGTGCCGGTCAGACGTGTTAAGAAATCAGAAGCAAAATTACTTCGAAACCTGGAAAAACATATCAGCAAGTATGTTGTCGGCCAGACCGAAGCCGTTGAAAAAGTGGCTAGCGCCATCAGGCGTGGCCGCAGTGGCGTTGCCAGTAGCAACCGCCCGATCGGTTCGTTCGTCTTTATGGGACCGACAGGAGTTGGCAAGACTGAGCTGGCTAAAGTCTTAGCCCGAGAGGTTTTCGGCAGTGAAGACGCCCTGATTAAAATTGATATGAGCGAATTCAGCGAAAGACATAACGCCGCCAGACTGGTCGGCGCCCCGGCTGGCTATGTCGGTTACGAAGAAGGTGGTCAGTTGACTGACAAGATTCGACGTCAACCATATAGTGTCGTATTGTTTGATGAAATCGAGAAGGCTCATCCTAGTATCTTCAACCTGCTTTTGCAGATCCTGGAAGAGGGCAGCCTAACGGACGCCAAGGGGCGTAAGGTTAACTTCAGTAATACTATCGTCATTCTAACTAGCAACTTGGGGGCTCAGCAGATGATTAAGGAATCAAGCCTAGGCTTTCATGCCAGCTCCAAAAACGACGAGAGTAAATTAGATGAGATTCATGCTGAAAATGCCGATGCCGCCGAAGTCGCTTTAGCAAAAATCATGCGACCTGAGCTCATTAATCGATTTGACGGTATAATAACTTTTAGAGCGTTAATGCGCAAACAAATTAACAAAATATTCGACATACAAATAGATGAGTTGCAACAAAGGCTAATAGCACAAGGTATACATCTAGTGATCAAACCCAGCGCCAAGACAATGCTTGTCAAAAAGGGATTCAGCGAGAAATTCGGTGCGCGACCGCTTCGTCGTGTCATCCAGGATGAACTGGAACATCGGATTGCTGATGGTATCCTTTCCGAGGAATATGAAAAGGGCAGCGTATTAACAGTGGGCGCTAACAAGGCAGAGGTGGTTATTAGTGTCGCAACCGAAAAATAACACAAAATCCGGTGGAATTCTTTCGACTCTCATAATTTGTTTAGTTCTGGTTGCGATTGCCGCTGTGGCTATAATTTACAGGCAACAGATCTATGATCAGATAAATTATTGGGATTACACTCCATCCAGCCAGATGGCTAGTTTCGTTCAACGTGACGCAATGAGTGGCGAGGGTAAACTGTTATTCTATTCGGCACATCCGCAACTCGACGACGCGACGCAGTTTAATAAGAACTGCACGACATCAAGCTCGAATATGGCAATTATCGGCTGCTATGACGGACAAAATATCTACATATACAACGTTACAAACACTCAATTAGATGGCATCCGTGACGTTACTGCGGCTTACGAGATGTTGCACGCCGCCTATAAACGTCTGTCGCCCAGCGATCTAGCTCAGGTCAATCAACTGGTTGAAGCGGAATATAGTAAACTGAATGATCCGACGATAAACCAACTAGTTAGTTTTTTTGCAACCAGTGAGCCAGGACAACGTGATAATGAGTTATTTTCAATTATTGCAACCCAGATTCCAAACATCAGCCCAAAGCTAGAAGCCTATTACTCGCGCTATTTTACAAACCGTCAAGCTGTCGTAGCCTTGTATAACAAGTATATTAGTGTCTTTAAGTCATTAAAGACTAAAGCTGATAATCTTTCCTCGCAAATAACAACTATGATTTCAACCATTTCGTCACTTTCTAGTCAGTACAATACTAATGCACAGCAATTGAACAGCGATATTGACACCTTTAATACCGAAGCTAAGGATGGCTACTTCACTTCAGTAGCGGAGTTTGATAGTGCACGGGCAGTTTTGGTTCAAAGGACCGCAGAACTGGAGTCGGATCGCAGCACAATCCAATCCGACATCGGTACCTACCAGAATCTGCTTACGCAGTACAATTCCATTGCAACCCAGTCGCAAAAATTATACGATACTATAAACAGTACGCTTGTGTCATCGCCGTCAGTTTGAGGTATACTGTATTTAATATGGTCAAGCTAAAAGCTATTGTAGATAGATGCTTATTCGAAGACGATGAAAAGAACACCGTTTTAACAATTGACACTTACAAAAGAAAGGGTGGGGATAGTGTCGCGACCACAAAGTAAAAAAAATTTCAGAATACTACCGATCTTCACATTCTGTCTTATTATGGTCGTCGCCATTATTTTCATCACCGCTTTCCGTCAAAGGATTATCGATCAGGTAACAGTTTGGGAGTACAAACCCTCTTTACAGGCGACCAGTCTTATCGAGCGCTCCGGCATGAATAGTAACGGTATGTTTTATTTCGATGCATCCCAACCTTCTTTATATAACCAAAGTACGGCAACGGCATTTAATAAAGTCTGTAATAATGAAGAAATGTCCACAGCTATACTTGGTTGTTATACTGGCAATCAAATATATATCTACCAGGTTACCGATCCGCAGCTGGCTGGAATTAGTGTGGTGACAGCGGCTCATGAAACCTTGCATGCGATTTACGCCCGCATGGGCGCAACTGAAAAGGTCAAAGTCGACCAAATGCTGGAGGCCGAATACGCTGTCCTTTCAAAAAATTCGTACTATTCGAGTCTGATGGCGTTTTACAGTACTTATGAACCCGGTCAGCGTGACAACGAGCTACATTCGATTATCGGTACAGAGGTCGCCAATTTGAACCCGGCCCTCGAACAATATTACGACCAATACTTTTCGAACCGACAGGATGTCGTAAATTCGTATAACCAGTACAACAATGTATTCAAATCACTACAGGATCAAGCTAATGCCATTTCTAAGCAAATCGATAGCCTAATGGCGACGATCACCAGCCTTTCCAGTCAATATAACAGCGACGCCAACGTTCTAAAGGACGATATAAGTTCATTCAACATCCGTGCTCAAAACGGCGATTTCGTATCACAAGCGGATTTCAACGAAGAGAGAGATGTCCTTACCGGCCGGGCGCTCGCACTTGATGTTAGGCGGGCGACTATCGAGTCCGATTACACGACCTATCAGAACCTTGTAAGTCAGTACAATTCATATGCCACTCAGTCCCAGAAGCTTTACAACACGATAAACAGCACCCTCGTGTCGTCCCCATCGGCTTAGGGTATACTAGAAGTGATGGTTAAATCAAAAACCCAGTTTGTCTGTCAGAATTGTGGGGCGACTTATCCGAAATGGATCGGTCGTTGTGATAACTGTGGTGAATGGAATACTTTGGTCGAGCAGGTCGCAGTATCCAGCGGTAAATCGGTCGTAGCCAGAAGTGGCAGTTCCGGTAAGATTCTGGATGTCCAAACCATGCGTTCAATCTCCGGTAAAGAGGGTGTCAGTCGGCTTCTAACTGGCTTTAACGACCTTGACGAGGTCTTAGGCGGCGGAATTTTGCCAGGAAGCGTCATTCTAATCGCCGGACAGCCAGGAATAGGCAAAAGCACGTTACTATTACAGGTTTCGGCATACGTAGCCCATACAGATGCCGTAATGTACGCTAGCGGCGAAGAATCTGCATCTCAAGTCAAACTTAGAGCTATCCGCTTAGGCGCCGAAAAAAGCGAACAAATCAGCTTCGCTTCCAGTACCAGCGCCGATGACATCGCGGCGACAATCAGATCAGGTGGCTATAAACTGGTCGTTATCGATTCTATACAGACTCTGGCATTAGATGAAATCACCTCAGCACCCGGCACAGTTTCGCAGATAACTAACAGCAGTAATGTCATCATCAGAGCCGCCAAGCAATCGGGCGCGGCTGTCGTTTTGGTTGGCCATGTCACCAAAGAAGGCAGTATTGCCGGACCGAAGGTCTTGGAACATCTAGTTGATGTTGTTTTACAGTTCGAAGGTGATAGATACGGCGGCTTCAAGATTGTTAGGGCTGCTAAAAACCGTTTCGGTTCTACCAATGAAGCTGCGATATTCGAAATGAACGAATCGGGACTAAGACTAGTCGAAAATCCTTCAGCCGCTCTTCTCGCCGAAAGACAAAATACCGACGGGTCGGTCGTTCTGGCCACAATAGAAGGTACTCGTCCGCTACTCGTCGAGATACAGGCCCTTGTTAATCCGACCAACTTCGGTTATCCTAAGCGTACGGCCAGCGGCTTTGATTTGAACAGATTGAATTTATTAATCGCCGTTTTGGAACGCCGAACAAAACTGAACTTATCCGATAAGGATATCTATATCAACGTAGTCGGTGGGCTAAAGTTAAACGATCAAGCCGCAGATCTGGCGATATGCATGGCGATTGCCAGTGCCACAGCCTCGAGACGAATCGATGACGGAATTGTCGTTTTCGGCGAGGTCGGTCTTGGTGGGGAAATCCGGTCAGTTCAATCTGCTGATCGCAGGGTGGCGGAAGCAAAAAAGCTTGGGTTTAAACAAGCGATTGCTCCAAAAGGGACAATTAAAAATACATTTATTAAAGAAGTTAGTGATCTGCGCACGGCGCTGATCGACTACCTACAAAAGTAAGGAAAATTTATGGAAATCATTATCATATTATTACTGCTGATTATTGTTGCGGAAGTATCGTACCTAGTATCAGTCAATACCAAAAAACTATCACATAAAAAAGAAACTAGACCAATCTTTGTTGATACGTCAGTCCTTATCGACGGACGCATCATCGCTGTTGCTCAATCAGGCTTTATCAGTGGCGTACTTAATATTCCCCGCAGCGTAATTGGCGAATTACAATTTCTAGCCGATAACGCCGATAACGAAAAGCGCATGCGCGCTCGTCACGGCCTAGATGTCGTGGCTGAGCTTCAGCAAATGCCAAACGTCAAAGTCGAGATATTCCAAGACGGCAGTAAAGCCGAAGAGGGTGTCGATGAACGACTGCTTAGCTTAGCAAAAAAATACCAAGGCTCGATTTGCACAATCGATTATAACCTGAACAAGGTTGCCTTGGTTGAAAATATTAATATCCTAAACGTCAACGATCTAGCGATGAGTCTTAGAATGGCCTATTTGCCGGGTGAGAAAATGATGCTTAGCCTGACTCAAAAAGGCCAGGACTCGCATCAGGCTGTCGGTCACTTAACGGACGGAACGATGGTCGTGGTTGAACACGCCAACAACCTAATCGGACAAACCGTTGAAATTGAATTCATACGCAGCTTACAGACCGCGGCTGGAAAGATGATGTTCGCAAAGTTAGTCGATAACAAGAAGAGTACGCCGGTTGGTAAGAACCAGGCAAATACCAATAAGCCAGCGCCAAAATCCGATTCCGGCAAGCCAAGCTATAATCGCAACAACCGCTCGAACAGATATTCGAACAATCAGAATAACCGTCAGTCGCAATCACGCAAATCATCCAACAATGAACAAGATATGGTTGATCTGATTAATAAACAATAGTCTAATGCTGATACTTAGGTATTGAAACATTCTCCGGACTGGTGGCTGTGTAGTAGGCTGTATCAGTTACGGTCGCCGAAACGGGTTCGGAGCCATCCGAAGGACTTACCGTGTAGTCGTAGGTGCCGCTAGCCGATAGGGTCGTTACAACCTTGCCGCCGACGGATATTTGAATTTGACTAATAGGGAAAGTACCGGCCGTAGCCGTAGCAGTAATCTGGTAGGTATTATTTGATACAGATGAAACCGACACATCAACCGTCGGCATAACGTCGGAAGCTTGATGGACGTCGTCACTCTCAGATGCATTATATCCGTCGGGTGCGATGTAGACGGTCTTTCTCGTTATCGGATCAATTGTGACGGTTACTGGTAATTGTATTTGTGCGCCCGGAGGGGTAAGGCTGGTCGCTAGTTTTTTCGATACCTTATCAAAGGTTAATGTCTTACTGGCTTGGCCTTGGCTTTTATTCCACCATGAAGGATATACTTGATTGCCAACGTCTTGGATGCCGACGGGTTGCGTAAACCATTCATTAGGTTTCCATAGTCCTTCTTGCTGATAGACATCCTGATGTGCGTACGCCATAACAGTGTTGATAATTGCTCCAGGCAGAGCGGAGGTACCATTCTTTAGAATGCTAGCATCAGTGTTACCAAACCATACAGCCATCGCAAGGACGGGGCTGTAACTTGCCATCCAAATGTCTTTGGCATAACCGTTCTTATCTGAGGTTCCTGTCTTAGTGGCGGTCGGTACACCAGGAATATACATACCAAGAGCGTGATAACCATCAAGCGGCTCCCTTGCTACATCATCATTTAAGATATTTGATACGATATAGGCGGATTGCGGGCTGATTACCTGAGTGCCGGCGGTGTCTGTCCATTTCTCTAATACCTGACCCGAACCGTTGGTGACCGATAGGATTGATGACTGAGGCTTGTAGACGCCTCCACGTGCCAATGTAGCGTAGGCATTGACCAGGTCTATTTGTTCGATACCGCATCCACCAATGGCCGCCGCTAGACCTACCGAAGGGTCCGTTCCCTCCGTACAATAACTGCTTGCGCCCATAGCATGAATCGCATTGATTGTCGTTTTAACTCCGGATATATCCATCGCCTCGACTGCCGGAATATTCCTGGAGGTCGCTAAAGCCGATCTAATCGTAATAGGACCCTCAAACCTGCCGTCATCGTCTCTCAGCTGAGCTCCGTAAATAGCATCTATGTTTGTATCATCAAGTAGGCTACCACTGCCGTAATTCGCTTGACCGGCCGGTTTCGGCTGGAACAGCTCCGCATATACAAGCGGCTTTATGCTTGATCCCGGTTGAATATAGGCGATTGACGCGTTATCTTCACCGAATCCCGGATAGTTATAATCCCGACTTCCCAGTAAGGCTACAATTTGACCAGTTTTAACGTCTTCAACTGTCCCGGCGCCATCGGTAAATCCTGCCCAAGCCGGTATGTAGGAGTTGAACTCAGTGTCCATTGCTTGTTGCAGTTTATTTTGAATGCGTATATCCAATGTCGTTTTGACAGTCAAACCACCGTTTCCAACCGTTGCGGCTCCCAGCTTACTAATTAATTCGGAACGAACCATCTCGACGAAATGTGGTGCTTGGATGTTAGCATATTGGTCGGCCTCAGGTGTTATATGATCCAAAATCGGATAGGCCTTGGCCGCGGTTGCTTGGGCTTTGGTTATGTATCCTTGGCTGACCATATTGTCTAGAACCGTATGTTGGCGGGCAATCAGATCAGCGTTTCCTGGTACGTTATACGGATTGAAATAAGACGGATCTTGCGGTATTGCCGCTAGAAGAGCGGACTCCGCGAGCGTCATATCTTTTGCCGGTATGCCGAAATAGGTCTCGGCGGCAGACTCCGCGCCGTTCCTTCGACCACCATACGGCGATTCGTTGAGGTATAAATCAAGAATCTGGTTCTTGTCGTACATTCTTTCGACTTCGATTGATAATATAATCTCTTTAATTTTACGTGGTATACCCGCTATACCTCGTTGTTGGTCTTGATCCGCAAAGAACACCTGCTTGACTAGCTGTTGGGTCAGCGTCGAACCTCCCTGAGTGCTGCCACCAGTAATATTATTGAAGAAAGCCCTAAGTGTGCCAGTAATACTAATACCGCCTTCGGTATAGAAGTTTTTATCCTCGATTGCGACAGTTGCTTCTTTTAGGTATTTTGGCAGTCCGCTATCCGGTACAACCAGCTTGTAGTCGCCGGTGCCTGTGTCAACCCACAATACATTGCCATTACGATCCAGATAGGTGGTAGCTGTCGTTTGAACTCTCTTGGCAAGCTCACCTGGACGAATCGCATCCAAATCTTTTCTGAAGAACAAGAATAACCCGCCTATAAGCAGGCAGATAACGAGCACGGTCACGCCAATAACCTTCAGTGCCATGACAGCGCCTTGTTTGCTAAACCAGTATTTATACAGGTGTTTTGGGCTTAATCTATAGAAAAATCGTTGCAGGGGGTGCTTTGGTAGGGATGCCAAATATTCGGCCTTTTTCCTGGATGCCATATCCTTCTTGGTTTTGCGCGCATGCGACAAATTTGAGTACAAACTTAGTTTGCGCGATCTATTTGGTCTTTTAGCCACGTAATTTAATTCCCATAAGCATTAATTATATCATTATAGCACCTAGTCGATTACAAACACATGTATTTCGAGTCAATAAATGTGCATAGATAAATGAATTTTGTTATACTGACAGTCGAAGATAAAACATAAATTAACGGAGAATCAATGAAGCTTTCCGAAGAACTAACATGGCGCGGTTTCGTTAATCAGACTACCTATCAGGACATTACCGAATTGGACAACGGACGGATTTCTTTTTATTTCGGCGTTGATCCTAGCGCGGACAGTATGCAAATTGGCAACTTGGCGTCAATGATGATGGTGCGACAGTTTATCGAACATGGCCACAAAGGTTACCTTTTGGCCGGAGGAGCGACCGGACTGATTGGTGATCCTGACGGTAAAGCTAACGAGCGCAATTCGAAATCGTTCGAAGAAATCGAAAAAAACAAGGCAGGAATCGCTGCTCAGTTCAGTCAGGTCTTAGCAGGAAAAGAGTTTACAACTGTCGATAACTACGACTGGTTCAAGGATATGAAATACCTGGACTTTTTGCGCAACTTCGGTAAACATGTTCCTATGAGCGGCATGTTGAATCGGGACTTCGTCAAGACCCGTTTGGGTGCGGAAGGCTCAGGTATCAGTTATGCCGAATTCAGCTATTCGCTTATTCAAGCCTACGACTTTCTTTTTTTAAACAGAGAATATGGCGTCACCCTTCAACTATGCGGCGGCGATCAGTGGGGTAACTCGATTGCGGGCGTCGACCTGATTCGTCGTCTGGATAATAAAGAAGCCAATGTGTATTCTATGCCATTACTTCAAAACAAATCGACCGGAGTTAAGTTTGGTAAAACCGAAGACGGCGCGGTTTGGTTGGATTCTAAAAAAACCAGTGTATATAAGTACTATCAATTCTGGCTGAACTGCGACGATGCCGGTGTTATCGACTATTTGAAGATATACACTTTGCTTACTCGTGAAGAAATCGAAGACCTGGAGAAACAAGTAGTAAGCAATCCTGAAATGAGAGCAGCGCAAAAGCGACTAGCACATGAAGCAACACTACTAATTCACGGCGAAGAGCGAACTAAAAGCGTCGAGCGGGTGACCGATGTCTTATTCGGCTCGGCAGATTTTAATACCTTGAAAAACGAAGATTTCGATACGCTAGCCACCGAGATTCCGGTGGTGCCACTTGGAAAAACCGTCGTTGAAGCGCTCACTCAAAGTGGACTTACTAGTAGCAATAATGAAGCAAGACGGCTTATGTCGAGTGGTGCAGTTTCAGTAAATTCTGAAAAGGTTTCGGAAGACAAACCGATTAATTCGATCTCTCTGATTAAGAAGGGTAAGAACAGTTTCGTTCTTGTACGCTGATGATTAACGGATTAAAACCAAAAAAAGTTATAGCATTCGACCTGGATGACACTCTGGCTATTGCAAAGTCGCCGATTCCGGAAGAGATTAGTGAACTTCTGGTGCGCTTGCTGGACGAAGTCGATGTCTGTATAATCTCTGGCGGCAAATTTGGCCAGTTCAAAACACAAGTCCTGGATAAAATCGATGCATCGCCTTACGAACTGATCCATTTACACTTGATGCCATGCAGCGGTACTAAATATTTTACATTTAACGATGGGTTGAATAAATGGATGCTACAGTACGACAACTCATTAACGGATGACCAGAAAAAACGCGCTATTAAAACCCTTGAAGAGGGCGCAAGAAAACTCGGATATTGGGAAGAAAAACCATTCGGCGAAATCATCGAAGACCGCGAGTCGCAAGTTACATATTCTGCCCTTGGCCAACAGGCTCCGGCAGACTTGAAATACAAATGGGATCCTGACGGCTCGAAGAAAAAGAAACTGAGGGATCTTGTAGCTCCGATGCTCCCCGATATGGAAGCCCGTGTCGGTGGCTTGACTTCCGTAGATATTACAGTGGCAGGTGTCGACAAGGCCTACGGCATGAAAAGACTGACCGAGCAGATGGAGATAAATAAAGAAGATATCTTGTTTATCGGCGACAAATTGCAACCCGGCGGTAATGACTATGCTGTCAAAGCTGCGGGTATTGACACGATTGAGGTTAAAAATTGGGAAAATACGGCTGACCTGATTAAGCGGATTTTGGCTGATACTATCTAGACTTGCTACACTATAGCTATGGAGCTTGACTTAAAACTGGAGAAAATCAAGGGAGTTGGCGTCAAAGCATCGCAACAGTTTGCGATGTCTGGTATTGAAACGGTTTCCGATCTTATTAATTTTCTACCGCGCGCCTATGAAGATTTTTCAGTTGTCACACCGATTCTAGGCATAAAACCCGGTAAAACAACAATTAAGGCCAGATGCGAAAAGATAGTCACTCGTCCAGTACGAAGGGGCCTACGCATCACGACAGCAACGCTAGTTGACAAGAGCGGTAAGCTACAAGCTGTCTGGTTCAATCAGCCGTACCGTGAAACCCAGCTAAAAAACGACAAAGAGTTCTTTTTCTCTGGCGTCTTCGAATTCAATTACAACCGCTATCAGCTGACCAATCCCAGCGCCGAGATGGTCTCGGATATGCCGGTTCAAACCGACCGGATTTTACCAATCTATCGCTCGATAAAAGGCCTAAAGTCGACACTGGTTCGTAAGATATTATCAGAACTTAAACCTCTTATAACAATGCTGCCCGAAACCTTGCCAAGTAGCATTATTAAAGACGAAAAGCTTATTTCGAGATCCCAGGCCATCCTATCTATGCATTTTCCGAAAACAATCGAAGAGGTCGGAAAGGCTAAGGAGCGCTTGGCTTTTGAAGAACTATTCCAACTCCTACTAGCTAGCCAGCTGAACCGACAGGAAAATGCTAAATTAATCGGTTGGCATATACCGTTCAATCAACCGGTAGTAAAGGATTTTGTCAAAAAACTGCCATTTAAGCTGACAAACGCTCAAAGAATTGCTGCTTGGGAAATCATTCAAGATCTAGAACGAAAAACGCCTATGAATCGTTTGTTACAGGGCGACGTCGGCTCGGGTAAAACCGTCGTTGCAGGTCTTGTCGCGTGCCAGGTTGCGCATTTCGGTTATCAGACGGCACTTATGGCACCCACGGAACTACTCGCCAACCAGCACGCCGAGACGCTTAGTAAACTTTTAACTCCTTTAGGTGTTAGTGTCGGTCTATTAACGGGTAACGTCAAGGGTGGAGCTCGAAAAACGCTGTACAAACAAATCGGAACCGGAACGGTTGATGTGGTAGTCGGCACGCATGCCCTGATTCAAGAAACTGTTAAATTCCATAAACTAGGTTTAGTCGTCATTGACGAGCAGCATCGGTTTGGTGTTGAACAGCGCCAACAACTACTTAAAAAATCCGAATTTATGCCCCATATGTTAGCTATGACAGCTACGCCGATTCCGCGCAGCCTTATGTTAACGGTTTACGGCGAATTGGACCTTAGCATCTTAAACGAACTGCCGGTCGGGCGAAAAACAATTATCACTAAGATATGGTCACCGAACAGCCGAGCTCAGATGTATGCGGCCATAGATAAAGAACTGGAAAACGGTAGACAGGCCTACGTCATCTGCAGTCTTATAGAAGACAACCCAGAAAACGAGATAAAAAGCGTTAAATTAGAATTTACTAAGCTTCAAAACTCCATATTCAAACACCGTAGGATCGGACTTTTGCATGGCAAGCTCAAATCGGATGAAAAAGACGCCGTCATGCAACAGTTCAGCCGAGGGGAGTTGGATATCCTGGTCAGTACAACAGTCGTCGAAGTCGGCGTCGACGTA
>CAZQGW010000004.1:30262-34664 GCA_964593165.1 uncultured Saccharimonas sp. (SeqCode)
TCGCTTCGGCCTCTCACAGCTTCATCAGCTGCGTGGACGGGTCGGACGTAGCGAGTTGCAAAGTTACTGCTATCTTGTTACTAGCACCAGCTCAAAGCCGACAAAACGCCTAGTTGAGATTGAAAAAAGCAACGACGGCTTCCATCTGGCGGAAGTTGACATGGAACTGCGTGGACCGGGCGAGATATATGGTCGAGCCCAGCACGGAGCGCTGAATCTGCAAATAGCGACACTAGCAGACACCAAGCTTATAGCCAGGGCTCAAAAACAAGCCAAGCGCTTCGTTGAAAACGGCGAAAATCTGTTACAATATAAGCAATTAGCCGAAGCCGTAAGGTACTATCAGAGGCTAACTACACTCAACTAGAAAATTTTAATAGCATTCAAGCTGAAGTTAAGAACAATTATGTATGCAGGTACGACTATAAGACGCGGTTCGGGAAAAATCGTTGGCGTCCATCAAAAGATTGACCGTGCGGCCCGCCGGAATATAAAACGTTATATACCGAAATCAATCGAATTTCCGGCTATTAAAGACATAATACATTTTGAAGGCATCAACGGGCCCGACGGTATCAAGCGAAAAAGTCCGGCAACTGACGAGCCTTGGCATTTTATCGATCCCAAAAAACCCGAAGACAGTGATCTTATAGATGTCATCCATGACCATATGCATAATCTATCGGTCTCTCTAAAAGATAAAAATGATGTTCGCGCTGCATTCGAGGCAGCCTGGCTGGCACACGCCGTTGTAGATGGCTTAACTCCTTCTCATCACTATCCGTTAGCTGAGAAGATTGAGGAGTTATGGGGTAAAGCCCATGATGAACGGACCTCGATTAGGGACAAAAACGTAATTCACGGCGTTAATCTAAGAGACACCTTATCTAAAAACTGGGAATACTGGGGATTAAACGGCGTCTTTACGTCACACGGAATGTTTGAAATCGGTGCCGCTTCAGCGATCGCGACTGAAACTTTCAAAGACTTACGCTTTGACGAAAGCTATATAACAAAATTAGAGAAAATTGGATTTAAAGCCATATATCTAGAATCGCTCCAAAAGATTGCTGACCTCCACATGTTTGAGCATCTGACCAAAAGTGATTGGACCGGTACGCTCGCAAAACAGACAAAAGAAGTCCTTGTTCCCGAGATGATTCAAATGGTCACCTTAGCGTGGTACCAGGCGGTAACAAACGCTAACAAGCAGGCATAATGAAAGTTAACATTATATCTGGGAAGTTCGGCGGCAGACCAATCAATGCACCGGACGGCAGATTAACACATCCAATGAGCTCAAGAGTCAGAGGTTCGCTGTTCAATATTATCGGCGATGAGATTAAAGATGCCGAAGTTTTGGATGTATTCGCCGGAACAGGGTCGCTTGGTTTAGAGTCATTAAGTCGTGGCGCTAAACATGCGACGTTCGTTGAACGCGATAAAGTAGCCAATAAAATCTTAGTTGAAAATATTACAACGCTCGACGTAGGGGATTTTTCGACCGTCTTTCGAATCGGCGCTAATACTTTCGTAAATAAAAATCAAGATAAATTGTATGACATCATTTTTGCAGACCCACCATATAACGATTTGCAGTTATCCACAGTTTTTTCGTTAATTAGTCTATTAAAAACAAACGGGCTTATGGTATTATCATATCCAGGCAGAGGTGAGTTGCCGCCCGTGCAAAGAGTTGTTGTGGTGGACAATCGTAGTTACGGAACCGCGGCGCTGGCCTTCTACCGACATAAATAGCGGCTGAGAGGCCGCTATTTTATTTGGAAAAATTTATTATTAATCGTCAAATTAAAAAACGACCAATTTGGTCGTCATTTAATTTGGTACGCGTGAGAAGACTCGAACTTCCACGTCCCGAAGGACACTAGCACCTGAAGCTAGCGCGTCTACCATTCCGCCACACGCGCATGTACCAACTTATAGAATAGCGTTTGGCGCATATCTGGGCAACCCCAAAACACCCATAAACGATTGCGAACAACATCTTCAATTTATTCGGATGGTGAATACTGAGCAAAATCGGTCATGCTGTAATCAGGATCAAGTTCGGAAACTAGAGTCTTAAGATCGGTTTTTTGCTTTACGCCTGGGTTCAATATTTCGAAAGGATCAAAAGCCGTTTTTATCTGTTTATATATATCTAATTCGTCATCATCAAGTTGCGCATAAGCTGCATTGGCCCTCAATCTCCCTTCACCAGAGTCAGCAGCGATACAACCGCCGAGTCTGACAACCAGCTCTATATAGTCGGAAATCAGTTTGAAAGTTTTTTGCTTGTCGCTGACGACATGAAGATTAAGAATCGGTCGGGTATATACGACACCATCAAGCCACTGCATATGTAGCGGTAGTTCGACATGGTGCTTATCAGCAAGCTCAGCCATGGCGACGATAAATTCTTCGCGCCTAGCAGCTGGAATTGACGCTCCGTCAATAATAGAAGGCATCGATTCGCCACGAGGGACGGAGTGAAACACTACCGATCCGACTTCACGAATCATATTGAGTTCATCGTTCGAATAGTCCGGGCTGGTAAAGATTGTGGTTTCGAATTTGGACAATTTCTTCATAGCTTGTTTTACTTTTTTATGTCGCAGATGATCGCTGAAATCGGTAAAGCTCATAAACATAACCGAGCCGAGCTTTCTGTCTTCATACATATCTGAAAAGATATATTTTTTGCCGCATTTATGCGCTATATCAAACATTTCGCCGTCGATAAGCTCTAAGACAGCTGGTTGCATAGCAGTTAGAGCATCAGCTGAATCTCTGGCCGTTTCCGAGTTATCGAAAGTAGCAACGATCAGTGCTTCCTCGGCGCAGTAGAACTCGGTACGCAGAACAATCTCGGATATCATAGCTAGAGTCCCTTGGCTACCGACTATCAGCGGAGTCAGATCGAAAGAGCCGTCACGACCCTTAACCCTGGAAATACCAGGATAGCCGGTATTATCGGGTTCGTTATTGGCAATCTTATCAAAAATGACCTGTTGATTATCTTCGATGATACCGTCGATTTTACGATAAATTTCACCTTCGAAAGTTTGCAAACCTTTTTTCTTGTTTAAATCATGTTTGCCAATACGGGAAACTTCCATAATGTCACCATTTGCCAGGATCACCTCTAATCGACGCACCCATTCACCGATTTGTCCAAAGCGGCCGGACTGGGTTCCGCCGGCATTACTGGCGACTGCCCCGCCAATCGTGCTGTAGGCTGAGGTCTTAGGAAAGGTAGGGATGACAAATCCATGTGATTTAAGTGTGTCATTCAAGCTTTTAAAATTTACACCGGGTTGAACATGAACGAATTGGTCTTTGTTTTTGAAACTGATAAAGATTGTTTTATTCATATGTGCCAAGGTATTAACGATGATACCTTTACCGATTGAGGCGCCACTGCGATTAGAACCGCCACCGCGAACTGTGATAGGTAGGATGTGGCCTTTTTCAGCCAGTTGCCAAGCGAACCTAGCGACCTTTCGGATATCATTGGTGACTCTGGGGTGAACTACATATTCAGGTGTGACGCTTAGGATGCTACCATCCCGAGAGAATCTCTGTCTAGTCGATTCGTCGCTACTGACTTCACCTAGAAGGTGTTCATTCAAATATTGTGCAATTTTATTCATGCCTTTTTATCCCCTCAGTCATTACTGTATCAATGATAGCACAAGCAACATTACGATTAAACAAATTTTAGTCTTTATCTGTTATGTATATTTTGCTACAATTAGTTGGTTACCAAATTTTTGCGCGAGTGGTGGAATTGGTAGACACGCTAGCCTTAGGAGCTAGTGCCTTCGGGCGTGGAGGTTCAAGTCCTCTCTCGCGTACCAAGCATAAGCGTTATGAATAACAGAGGTATTTTGCCTCTGTTATTACTTTTTCGTTGATAATAAAATCCTCTCGAGTTTTGTTATAATGAAATCATGAAAACTATCCTGGTTGATGCAGCCGATGCACTATTTGTTGATGCTAAAGTGTTTGAAGCAATGAAAACTATGCTGGATACGTTTGCCAATAGGAAGCTTGTTCTAACGAACGCTAATGATGAACAAATTGAAAGTTTTGGCATAAACAAATCGCCTTATGAGGTGTTTTCACTTAAACACAATCCAGATAAGACTGACTCTATATATTATCAAAAGATGCTTAGTCACTATAATCTAACAAGTGATGAGGTCATATATTTCGAACATGCCGAGGCTGCAGTTAAAAGTGCGGAGTCCGTAGGTATTAAATCGTATCATTACGATTCAGGGAAACAAGACTTGGAATCATTGAAGAAGTTTCTAATGGAGAATCTAAAATAAATGCCGATATATTTCTTGCGACATGGCGAAAGTGGACCGTCTTAGTTGTGCTGGCACTGGTTGCG
>CAZQGW010000004.1:34674-42735 GCA_964593165.1 uncultured Saccharimonas sp. (SeqCode)
AAAGTATAGCTACTGTCGAAGGTCTATTTGCTGGTCAAAAAAACAACTCGCCACTATCGGAACTAGGAGTCGAACAGGCCAAGAGGGTAGCGAACGAAGTCAAAACTCTAAATATCGATAGGATAATCACGTCTGGTCTCGTCAGGGCACGCCAGACCGCTTCAGAAGTGGCAAAAGTAATTGGTTTTGATGAGGACAGGATTGAAATTGATGACCGGATTACTGAGTACGATATGGGTGCGATTACGGGTACTCCAATACGTAAAGTTACGTCATTAGAACTTGTGTCTTCCGAAGGTGCTGAGGACCCTCTAAGGTTTCGTAATCGTATATTTTCATTCTTACGGGATTATAAAGAAACTACCGACAACATTCTTTTGGTCAGTCACGCTGGCGTAGACCGAATGATTCAAGCCACAAAGCTGGGGATGAAGCCTGAGCAATTCTATAGCCTGCCCCCCTTACCAAATGCACATGCGATTAAAATGGATTTAGATTGGATATAAGTTCAAACACCTTTAAGCTACGTATTAATTTGACCATTCACTACAGTTGATACTGTGCTACGAAACCAACCATCGAAGAATCTGGTTCACTAAATAAACAGTCAGTATCTGGACAACCTAACAGCCAATCGCTGATAGCTTCAAAAGGTTCAAAACTGTTGGCTTCTCGCGTACCAAGCATAAGCATTATTTATAGATTTGTAGTGGACTAGATCTGTTAACCAATCAGGGCTCTCAAGTGACCTATTGACTAAATACCACAAATAGTGTACACTATTTGTTTATGAGTAATACATTCGGTCCAGAATCAACCAACCCGCGTCAAAATAGGGCATATGCCCACGCACTTCGGGCAAAAGCTATTGCTTCAGGCGAGTCTGAAGATAAAATACAAGCCCTTGAAGCTGCGAACTCAGCAAGTAGTACGAAAAAAGGTAGAGAACTCGGCAAGCAGACATTGCTAGCATTCGTTAATCAGTATAATGGTGCCGAAAAGTTGTTCAAGGTTCGTTCAGTAGATGCTACAAACAATGGTTTTAGCGCGTCTTGGTTGAGTCAGGACTTCGTGAGATTGTATGAAGCCGTCGAAACTTCGATGGGCAAGAGTGGAATATCAGTTGAAAAACCAACCACAGAGGATGAGTATTATAAAGCAGCAAGTTTAGTAGATGCTCCAATAGGTATTGAGAAGAGCGTAAACCATGCCATGAAAAAGGACCTCAGCGTAGTTACTAGAGATTATTCAATACCTGGTACAGTTTTCGCGCAAGGAGCTACCCACGCTTTAGCTGTCGACCTGTTTAAATATTCTAAATAGCATATATACAAATCAGACATTAATATTTTTGAATCCAAATTTACAAATCTACAGATGCTATAAGTTCAAACTATCTATAGTTTCGTTCTTATTCGACAATTCACTACAGTCGATATTGCAGTACCAAACCTAATTAAGATACATCAGAGTTGTCACATAGCAGTCAGTATCTGGACAAATTAGCATCAGATTGCTGATAGCTTCAAATGGTTCAAAACTTTTGGCTACTTGTGCACCAAATAAATAAACCGACTACATAGTCGGTTTATTTAATAGGATGAAAAGCTGTCTTTATTATTTAAACGTGTTGTTACTTTTTAGGCAACAAGTTTAGGGATGAGCCAGGGACGAATTCATCATCAATCAGTTCATTTAACTTCACGAAGTCCACGACGTAAAATTTCTGATCATTCGTAACTATTTTTGCCTTTCGAAGCTTATTTAGCTCAAGATTGGTCGTTTCTCTTGTTAGTCCAGTCGAATCAGCGATGTCCTGCTGCGTCAAGGGCACCTGAATCATAATTGCATTCATACCAAGTCTCGTACCATATTGTACGCAAAGGTATCTGAACGTATATAGTAATTTTTGACCAGCATGCGGTTTTTCAAGGGCATCTAGCTTCAACTTTGCGCCCATCAATTCAACAACCAAACGATTAAGCATTTTTTTCGTAAATTCGTAATTGTAAGCGAGCTGCGTCAAAAAATCTTCTTTACTTATAACATACAGTTCGCAATCAGTTAGGGCGGTGTAATCAAAAAGTGTTTTTTCGCTTTTTGAAAACGCCCAAGATTTTGGGATAATATCACCTATAATTTCGTATGCAATCGATTGTTGGTTACCGCTACTTGTCAGGTTGGTTTCTTCAACAACACCGCTTTTTATACAATAAATACATTTTGGAACGTCGCCCTGAAGGAGTATGGTTTCGCCTTTGGGGAATTTGACAGTCTGGTTACGGCGGTAAAATGACCGCCTGTCGTCGCTTGATGATCCGCTGCGTTGAGCCGCTCTCCTGTCGTCCATAACTAGTGCCTATAATTATGTTAAATGTTCATATATGGTGTGTCACAAATTAATTATAACACTATATATGTGAATTATTTAACAGAAAACATCATGAACTCTGAAATAAAATGTTAGTCAGCGTAAATCAATTTAAGGATGGGAGGATAGTTATGCATCACAAAATAATAAAAAGATTTTCCGCAAATGAACCATACCAGTTAACGAAGAAGGGCTTGGATGCATTAAGGCAACAATTGAATCACCTTAGGGAAGAGCAGCTGACACTTTGTCGACGCCTTATGGGGATGGACGTCAAGGAAAAAGAAGAATACATACTATCGACGGACGCAGGTAATCATCTAGAAAAAATCGAACATGAAGTTATGGAAATATCAGACATTTTGAGCCGAGCAGTAATAATAGAGAAAAATGAAGCACATTCGGACATCAGAATCGGTTCAATTGTGTTTCTAGAATCGGAAGAACGAAAAGAACCTATAAACTACACAGTCGTAAACTCAATCGAAGCCGACCCTTCGTCTAATAAAATTTCGGAAGATAGTCCGCTAGGACGCGCTCTAATCGGCAAGAAAGAAAAATCGGTAGTAAGCGTCAGTACGCCCGGAGGCAAGCGATTCTTATACAAAGTCCTTGCTATCAGGTAGTTACAGGATCAATCAAAAATTTATTTGAATAATTTATCTGCTTTAACTTTTTCAAATCCGAACAGATAAATTATGTCCAATATTCCTAGAGTGTTGAAAATCAGCAATATGAAAAACCACGGCATATCCTTTTTACGAGCAGCATGCCACATTGAAGCCGCTTTCCAAAACAATTCCCAAATTATCAGAACGATTAGTAAGGGGACAACCCATAGCGGTAAAAACGGTACATGTGAACAATTCATAATGTTTCTCCTTTATTTTTACATAAACAGTATATCACTATTATCAAGGCTCGATTTTTAGGAATACTTCGTAGTTTTCAAGTTTAGTTTACAATAAAGATATGACAGAACAAATCATTGGCGTCGGGCCTCATCCGAAACCCTGGCCGACAGATCCAAAATATGACCCGGAGCTACTAAAAAACGGTGATAAATATAACGTTGTCGATAAATACCGTTATTGGAAAACGACAGCGGTAAAGGAAGACCTAGATAAGACCAGGAACAAACTACATATCGCTATAGAAAACTGGCAACACGATTTTAATATTGGAACGATAGTCAGAGCCGCCAACGCATTCAATATAGAAGCTGTTCATATTATCGGCAGGAAGCACTGGAACCGCCGTGGGGCGATGGTGACCGATAGATATATGAATATCATAAACCACGAAACAGTAGGTGACTTCGTAAAAGATATGCAAGCAGAAAAACGACATATTATAGCTGTCGATATCATTCCGGACGCGGTAGATATCTCTAAGGCAAAACTACCAAAAAATACTGTCCTAGTGTTTGGTGGCGAGGGACCTGGAATAAGTGATGAAATGCTAAGTTGTGCCGATAAAGTTGTGATGATAGAACAATTCGGATCAACCAGGTCGGTAAACGTCGGCGTCGCTGCCGGGATTGCTATGTATATTTGGATGCAGCAGCACGTTTTGAATTCCAATTGATTTAGCTTAGTATATAAAATAGATGAGTAAAGAAGAAAAAGAAATTAAAATCGAACTTAAAATTCCTATTGAGCAATTTTTGAAAAGGGCCAGAAAACTAGGATATAAAAATCAAAAAACGATAACCCAAACCGATAATTATTTTGATACTACAGATTGGAAATTATATAAGAGCGTCGCATCGGTCAGAATTAGACGAGTCAACGGTAAGGATCATTCATTCGCTTTTAAAAAGGTACTGAATATACCGACAAGATCAAACTCTCATTATGTCGAAGAGATAGAAGGCGCCTTTCCGATTACGCGTCACGATGCCGTAAAAGACATCTTCGAAAGACTCAGTATCAAATGTGACGACTACACGAGTATTGTTAACGGAGAGCAACTCGCCAATGTTTTCTTAATTAACGGACTTCAAGGAGAGCAGGTTATGAGCAAGGTCAGACGATCCCTGATTGACGCGAATAAAAACGAAATAGTTATAGACGATATCGAAAATGTCGGCACGGTCGTAGAACTTGAGTGCGAGGATAATGAACCATTAGAGGTCGTAAAATCACTGCTCGATGACGATGAGTGGTCTAGAAATATTACTGGTACTGGCTATATGTGGCTAGAAAAGGTGAAAGGTTTTAATCTACACCTAAAGTATCCAAAGCGTTTTTCTAAGGATCCAGATTGGAATGTCTGGGAAAACGAGCGTGAAATGTACGATAATATGCTTAAGGCTCAAGTCAAAGTATTGTAATAAACAGATAAAAATGCAAAAATTAAAGTAATGAGCACACTATCACCATTACCGTATAAAGGTACGCGCGACTATTTTCCTGAAGACAAAAGAATTCAGAATTATATATTTTCTATTTGGCGAAAAGTTTCCGAGCTATATGGGTACGAAGAATATGGAGCCCCTATTCTAGAACCACTTGAGATTTATGCTGCCAAAAGCGGCCAGGAACTAGCAAACGAACAGACTTACTCTTTTATTGATAAGGGTGGTCGGACAGTAGCCATAAGGCCCGAAATGACCCCGTCAATCAGCCGAATGGTAGCCGCTAGACGTCAGGAACTAGCCTATCCAGCCAGGTTATATTCAATCGCTAACTTCATGCGCTACGAGCGTCCACAAAGGGGCAGAGAGCGCGAATTCTGGCAGCTTAACATAGACATTTTTGGGGATGACAGCGCCGCAGCCGAAGCCGAGATTATTACCATGTCCGATGACATCATGAAGGCCACAGGAGCCAAGCCTGAAGATTACGTTATCAAGATTAACAATCGAAAATTGATTAACTTCATGATGGCTCAATATTTGGGCCTGGACGCAGTACAAGCCCAGTTCATGATTAAATTACTGGATCGTAAGGATAAAATCAGCCAGCAGGTATTTATCGACCAAGCTTCGGAAGTTTTTGGCGAATTAGCTGAAGTCGGTCTACCTAAACTACAGGCTTTACTTAATGCTACCAGCATGGCCGATTTACCAGTCGAAATACGTGACAGCGCCGCCGTTAATGAAGTTCGTGACCTATTTACACTACTAGACCGAGCCGACGTTAAAAGCTTGGTCTTCGACATTACTTTAATGCGAGGCTTTGACTATTACACCGGCATGGTCTTTGAAGTATTCGACACTAATCCCGATAATAACCGCTCAATATTCGGTGGTGGCCGCTACGATGGCTTAGTTGGTTTATTCGGTGCAGAACCGATTTCTGCAGTTGGAGTCGCTCCCGGTGGCACCACGATTTTTAATTTTATAGAATCACACAATCTAGTACCTAAGATCGAGTCAACAACCGATCTATACGTGTCAGTTCTGGGTGATTTCGTAAATGTCGCTTCTAAACTAGTCAAAGAGTTTCGCTCTAAGGGCATAAACGTTGAGCTAGACGCGTCGGGACGCAAACTGGACCGCCAGATTAAGAATGTCGTTAAAAAGGACATCCCATACATACTGTTCCTGGGTGAGAATGAAGCCAAGAGCGGCACCTATACACTGAAGAACGTCGAGAAGTCTGAAGAATATAAATTAAAATTTGACGAAATAGTTGAATTATTTGCCGCCAGGCGTAAAGGAGTAAAATGAAATCAACCATAAAAAACCTATCAGATATTAAAGTAGAGCTGACTATTACGTTGGACGCCGAAGAGCTGGCTATTGCAACACAGGTCGCAACCACTAAGCTTGCACGTGACGTAAAAGTCGCTGGTTTTCGTAAAGGCAAAGCTCCGGCTTCTGTCGCAGCTAAAAACATAGATCAAGAGAAGCTTCAAGAACAAACGCTAGACAACGCCATAAGTAAAGCCGTAGCTGAAGCTTTCACGGCTAGCAAATTACAGGCGCTAGATCGTCCGGCTGTCGAAGTCAAAAAATATGTTCCAGGCGAAATGTTGGAATTTACTGCTGAAACTGAAATTCTACCAGTAGTTAAACTAGGTGATTATAAGAAGCTAAAAGCCATTCCGGCAAAAGTCAGTCTAAACGAAACTGAAATTGACGAAACAGTCGAAAGAATCCGTCAAAGTCTGGCCGAACGGAAAGAAGTAAAGCGCGCAGCAAAAATCGGTGACGAAACCGTTATCGACTTTACTGGCAAAAAAGACGGCGTCGCTTTTCCAGGCGGAACCGGCAAAGACTACAGTCTAACACTTGGATCTAATCAGTTTATCCCTGGCTTTGAAGACGGCGTTGTCGGTCATAAAGCCGGTGAAACCTTCGATCTAGATCTGAAATTTCCTGACGATTATCAATCTGCAGATTTAAAGGGACAAAAGGTCGTATTTACTACTACCATAAAGTCTGTAAAAGAAGTGAGTCTTCCGGATGTTGATGACAAACTAGCCGCTAAAGCTGGCCCGTTTAAAACGGTTGCCGAACTTAGAGCTGACATTAAAAGAGAACTAACTTCTCAAAAAGAGCGCGAGGCTAGTGAAATCCATAAAGACAACCTAGTCAAAGAACTAGTGTCCGTTAGCAACGTTCCTATTCCAAAAATTCTAGTAGAAGACCAGGCTAAATCTATTGAACAAGACTTCGTTAATAACTTGATGTATCAAGGTCTGACACTTGAGCAGTATTTAGATAACAAGGGATTTGAGTCTAAAGACAAATGGCTGGAAACCGAGGTTAAAGATGTCGCTACCAAGCGCGTACAAGCCGGACTAGTTCTAGCTGAACTTAGTAAAATTGAAAAAATTGAAGCCTCTACAGCTGAACTAGACGCCCGTGTCGAGCTATTTAAACAGCAATACGCCAATAATGCTGAAGCATTGAAGCAATTCGAACAGCCCGAAGTCCGTCGTGACATTGCCAGTAGGCTTCTAACCGACAAGACAGTTGATAGGCTAGTCGAACTTAATACTAAAAAGTAACGTTACTAAAGTTCGAATCCCTTATCACCAGCCATATAGAAATTCAACTAATTTAACCAAACTTCGACACCTGTCGGGGTTTGGTTTTAATTTAGGGCATATAGAACGAACCAAACTTTTTACAGTACCCATTCTTGCATAAATAAACAGATTATGCTATAATAACTGCGAACCTTAACAGTTTAGCACTCCCATGAAAACGGCGCCGTGTATAAGATGAAATCGTGTATAGCGCGCCGTTTTCAACTTCGACAAGTCCTGCCGCATCATATATGCGGAGCAACAGGAATGGTCGGCGGCGAACAAAAGGAGAGGGTCTGATGACCAGCTACTTCGCTACCACCAAAGGGCAGTCCGAGCAGCTTGATCGCATTTGGGACCAAGCTGGTCTGACGCATGAGGATGTCAAGAACATCTTGGCCAAGCCAGAACTGGCCGTCAAGATGGTCACGGGTCTTCACGTTGCGTCAGTGCCGATCTGGACGCCGCCTAGTTGGTGGTGCACGCCGTGGCAGCAGCTCGACAGAGCCCACGAACTGTGGCCGAACGTCGAACCGCCCGAACCGCCGGTGAACTACGTGCCTGTCAGCAAGACGGGTGTCTTGCTGCTACACGTGCCGGACACGACCGCCTCCCTGTGGGACAAAGTCGTCGCCCCCGAGGGCTACACTAAGTGGTGCTCGGAGAACGTCAAGTTCAACAAGCGGACTCTGCGTCTCGCGCCCAAC
>CAZQGW010000005.1:0-39781 GCA_964593165.1 uncultured Saccharimonas sp. (SeqCode)
AAACCAGATCGGGCCTACCCCAGGCGTTGATATTTTTCTGACTAAACCGTCTGGAGATTATCTCGTTCATATTGGAGTAATCGTCGTTTCTTTCCACATGAGTTTTGAATTTACGATATTTTCCCCTATCACTGACGCCGTTTCTAAAAACAACCATACTAGCAACAACATTTACTCCATTCATATGAGATATGTCGTAGCCTTCAATTCTGACCGGTACTTTTGAAAGCCCCAGTAAATCCGTTAAATCACGCAAAGCTTCGTCTTTACTTATATCCAAAAATTCTTTATCACCAAACATTATCCGTTGCTGAAGCTCGCGAAGATTTCGAAGTTTATTGCGAAACTTTGCAGCTGTTTCAAAATTCTGGGATTTTGCGGCCGCTTTCATGTCGCGCTCCAAATCGGCGACTATGGCTTTTCGATTGCCCTTTATGTAACTGATTAGTTTGCGCAAATTGGACTTATACTCGTCAGGTGTCATATTATCGGGAGATAGTCCCAGATGAGCATCTAAGTCTGGTTTATTGTTTTCCCTTGGGGGCTTAGTATAGTATGGGAAAATCCTGCGCAAGTAGCGTAAGGCTTTTTTTACTGCGAAACCATTAAAAAACGGCCCGAAGTAATCTGCGCCATCGTCCGCCGGATTACGCGTAAAACTAACATATGGCCGATTGCTTTTCATATCAATCCTAATAAAAATAAGTGATCTATCGTCACGAAGCAAAATATTATACCTTGGCATATAGCGTTTGACCATTTCCGCCTCTAAAAATAGAGCATCGATTTCGCTTTCCGTTTCGACCCAATCCGTATCGGCAATTTCCGCTACTAGGGCACGGGTTTTTACGTCCATGTCTCTGGTCTTTTGAAAATATTGCTTGACACGGTTTTTTAACACCGCCGCTTTTCCAACGTAAATAATCTCCCCGGATTTATCTTTATGAAAATAGACGCCAGGTGAGGTTGGTAACGTTTTTAATTTTTCAATCAAATTCATAAATATAAACCCTTCGCATTAGGTTTATTATACTGTATAATTTGTTTCAATATGATCCCTCAGGGGATCCTCTACTCGCCCACAAGGTGTATCGCAGAAAAAAAGCGATTTTTATTAAGGATGACTCTTGAAAGGGGTCAATATGAAACAGCAAAAAACTCAAAAACGAATCATCGGATTCCTTTTCGGACTCTGGCGCATTTCTCCTGGCTACATCTGGATGATGGTAGTTTCTCAGATAGTATTTGCCGTATTGACAACTACGATTGCTCCCATATTCGTATCGAGACTGCTTACCCACATCGCTAACGGAAGCGCCACTATCAACAGTAGCATCGGCCTTCTGGTTGGCTATGTGGGCATATTATTTATTGGTAATGTCGTGGCATTTCGTATCACGATTGCCATGGGATATATGACTGAAACCAAAATGCAAGCAATAGTCGCCTCTACTGTTTTAAAACATTTGACCTCAAAAAGCCTAAGTTATCACGCTAACAAAATGAGTGGCGGTATAGTATCCGACGCGAACAAGCTGAGCGGCTCAATCGAAAGATTCTGGGACACTCTCATCTTTAACTTCATCCCAATAGCCACGACTCTAATATCTGTTTGTATTGCGCTAAGTTTCATCTTCTGGCAGTATGCTTTAGCTTTAGCGATACTATCTTTAATTATAGTAGTAGCCATAGTCAAAGCTCAAAATGCGATAGCACCAATTAGCCGAAAGGTTGCCGAAAAATCAAGTCTAATGACCTCATTCTTAGCTGATGTCATTGGAAATATTGCCGCCGTCAAAGCCTTCTCGATGGAAAAAGCCGAGAACCATCAGTACAAGAGACTGATTAATGACTGGCGCGATACCAACATGAGGGAGATGAAGGGCGTCTTGACGATTACCGGTTCATTCTCGACCTTGATGACAATCTTAAACGCATGTTCGTTCATTGCCGCAATCGTTGCGACTGAGTATCATATAGCCAGTATTGGCGCAGTCTATCTCGTTATTAGCTACACTCTAAATGTTGTTACTCAACTGTGGTCGGTTTCAAGCACGACAAGGTCTTATATACGAGTTATTGGAGACGCCGGACCAATGATTAGTACTCTGGATGAAGAGGTCGAGCTAAAGGACCCCTTAAAGCCGACTAAGCTCGTACTTAATGGTAGTGAGATAAAATTTGACAAAATAAAATTCACTCATAGCGAAAACGACGAGAAGTTGTTTGACGAGTTTTCCCTAACTATAAAGTCCGGTGAAAAAATCGGACTAGTCGGTAAGTCAGGCTCCGGCAAAAGCAGTCTGACATATCTACTGCTAAGATTTAGCGATGTAGACGAAGGCAGCATATTGATTAACGGCCAGAATATTTCACAAGTAACACAATCAGACTTACATAAAGCCATCGCTTATGTTCCCCAAGAGCCGTTGCTCTTCCACCGTACATTGCGTGAAAACATCGCATATGGAAGGCCAGACGCAACCGAAAAAGAGATCGTCATGGCAGCAAAACAAGCCTACGCGCTTGACTTCATTGAAACCCTGCCGAAAGGTTTCGATACGCTAGTCGGCGAAAGAGGTATAAAACTCTCGGGTGGCCAACGACAACGAGTCGCGATTGCGCGGGCAATTCTTAAAGATGCACCTATACTAGTTTTGGATGAGGCGACTTCTGCGCTTGATAGTGAGAATGAGAAGTTAATTCAAAATGCGCTTGCAAAACTTATGGAAGGTAGGACGAGCATAGTAATAGCCCACCGTCTATCAACAGTCGCGAAGTTGGATCGAATTATAGTATTGGACAACGGTCATATAGTTGAACAAGGAACGCATAACGAACTGCAAAACCTGCACGGCGGAATTTACGCGAAACTATGGTCACACCAAACCGGCGGCTTCATCGAAGATTGAACTTAGTCGGCCGCAGGCTTATCTGACGCGCTTGCGTCGGATTCGGCAACGCTTCCCTCGCCCTCAACTGGTACTTCCGATTCTTCTTCAGCTTCGGCTTCACCACCGGCAGCTTCGTTAGCCGCCTGCAAAGCGCTTGGCTCGTAAACATTGGCGATAATCAATTCCAGATCCTGATCGGCATCTGCGAATTCAACTCCTTCGGGTAGTTTGATATCTCCAATCGATATCTTATCCTCTGCTGTCGCAAGGTCGATAATGGAAAGCTCCAAGGAATCAGGTAAGTCGGCAGGTTTTGCCTTGATTTCAACGTGTTCAATCGCTTGTAAGATAACCAATCCGGCCCGTTCCGCGGCGCTTTCTCCTTTACCCATCAGAACAATCGGCACTTCGGTTGTGATGATGTCTGTTTGCTTAATCGTATGAAAAGCTATGTGTCGCAGTGTGTGCTTTACAGGATCCATGTCGATGTTTTTAATAATGACCAGCTTCTTCTTCCCATCCAAGCTCAAACTGATCGGCGTGTGTCGTCCGGCCGCACTAACAACTTTCGAAGTTTCGACTTGTTTGGATTGCGTCATAATCGGTTGGTCGTGACCACCATAAACAACACTCGGCACCAGTCCGCTATCTCGTAATTTACCTAGTTTTTTGCCCTCCGCCGTTCGCTCCTCTAATTTCAATGAAATATAACTCACTTTTCTTCCTATCTCTGTCGTTAAATGATAACTACTGCCTATTAGTATAACATTCGGAGCCGTCATGATAAAATGTTTAGAGTATGATTCCTGGATTTGACCTGGTACAGTTCGCCCAAACGGCCGGACCATTGGCTGTAATTATCGTCGTTGCCGCGATTATTTTTGCAGAAAACGGTCTTTTAATAGGATTCTTTTTTCCCGGCGACAGCGTGTTATTTACCGTCGGGCTGTTGATTCAAGGCACCGCGCATTTCAAACTTGATTTAAATTTGGAATTGGTGATTTTACTGTTGTTCGTTATGGCCGTACTGGGCGCAAACGTCGGATATCTATTTGGGAAAAAAATTGGCCCAGCGCTTTTCAAAAGACCAAACTCCCTGTTATTCAAGCAAGAAAACGTTCAAAAAGCCCAGAATTTCTATGATAGAAACGGCGGCAAAACTATTATCCTTGCCAGGTTTATTCCAGTGGTAAGGACATTTGTTCCGTTGATTGCCGGTATCGCTAAAATGAAATACAAGACGTTTATGACATTTAACATTATTGGCGGTCTACTCTGGACTGCCGGTGTCACAAGTTTGGGGTTTTTCCTAGGTAAGCTTCTACGAAGTATGGGGCTAGATGTTGATGCAGTGATACTACCTATAGTTGCACTTATATTAATTGTATCGATTTCGCCAGCTTTATATCAGCTACTAAAAAACAAAAAACAAAGACGGGCAATCTGGAGCGCAACCAAGTTAGAGTGGCGAAAGGTTATTCAGGGAAAGAAGTAGACTATTTGAAATGACGGAAAAAGCCAAGAAAAAATCAAAAAGCAGACAAAAGTTCTCAGACGAAAAACGGATCATTTTGGCATCTACTAGCGCACTAATTGGAGTTGCGATATTTGCAACTTCATACATAGGCATGAAGCAGACGGTTGGTTTGGGTAGATTGAATCAGCTTCTGTTGTCATGGACTGTAAGCCATCGCAATGGTTTCCTTACTGAGATTGCTAAAATAATCACCTCAATAGCTAATCCTCTTCCATTTGCTTTCTTAGTTTGCGCCCTAGTTGTTGTATGGGCTATTTTAAAACGGGAAATTTGGCGACCGACAGTCCTGGTTGGATCTATAGCGGTTGCAGCTGGTACGTCGGCACTTTTAAAAATCGTCTTCATGAACGCCCGTCCACCGCAAATAGACATGATTCCTGCGTTCGAGTACGACTTCTCGTTTCCGTCTGGTCATACAATCGGTATGGCTGTGTTTCTGCTAGTCATGGGCTACCTAATATACTCACGCGCCTTCAGCTCCGTTAAGTTTTGGGGATGGATGGCTATTGCCGCAATTGGAACGATACTGGTCGCACTAAGTCGTCTTTACCTCGGATACCACTGGCTAACAGACGTTACGGCCTCTGTCGGCCTTGCATTTCTTATTCTAGCGATTGTAGTTATAATCGACTTTGCTTATGTTAAACGAGTTAAAACTTAAATCATTTTTTTCAAATATTGACCAGTGAAGGACTCAGAGACTTTCGCTACCGCTTCGGGCGTGCCATGGGCGATAATATTGCCGCCTCCCTGACCACCCTCGGGGCCCATATCAATAATATAGTCGGCGCTTTTGATAACATCGAGGTTGTGTTCGATTATAACCATGCTATTACCGCTGGAAACCAGTTTTTGCAAAATAACAAGCAAACGCTTAACATCATCCGTGTGCAACCCCGTCGTCGGCTCGTCTAAAATGTATAACGTCTTACCGGTTGCACGACGCGAAAGTTCAGTCGCTAATTTTATACGTTGCGCCTCCCCGCCGCTGAATGTCGTAGCTGGTTGTCCGAGTTTTATGTAACCTAGACCAACTTCAACTAGGGTATCTAGCTTTTTAGCGATTGAAGGAATGTTTTCAAAGAACGTCGCCGCTTGGTCAACGGTCATATCCAAAACGTCGCTTATGGTAGCGCCTTTGTATTTGATCTCCAACGCCTCACGGTTATATCTTTTACCCTTACAAACATCACAAGTTACGTAAACATCCGGCAAAAAGTGCATCTCAATCTTGATTACGCCGTCGCCATGACAGTTTTCACAGCGTCCACCCTTGACATTAAAGCTGAAACGACCCGATTTATAGCCACGGATGTTCGATTCCGGCGTTGCCGCGAACAAATCGCGGATTGCCGTGAACACCCCAGTATAGGTTGCCGGGTTAGAACGCGGTGTCCGACCAATCGCCGATTGATCAATGACGATTACCTTGTCGAGTAAATTAATCCCTTCTACATTCTCGTGTGATCCGGGAACAACATGCGAACGGTGCAACCTTGCAGATAATTCTTTGGCAAGAATATCATTAACAAGCGTCGATTTACCACTGCCACTAACTCCGCTGACTACGGTTAAGACATTCAGAGGGAAAGCTACGTCAATATTTTTCAGATTATTTTCTTTGGCACCACGGATGACTAAAGCTTTGTCTTTTATAATCGGTCGACGTTTTTTAGGACTGTCGATTTTCTCTAATCTAGCCAGGTATCTGCCAGTTATACTGTCCTTGTTTTTAGCAACCTCTTCGGGCGTACCGGCTGCAACGACATGACCACCTGCAATTCCAGCACCAGGACCAATATCCAACAGATAATCAGCATTACGAATCGTATCATCATCATGCTCGACAACTATTACGGTGTTGCCCAGGTCACGAAGGTGTTTCAAGGTTTCGATCAACCGATGATTGTCGCGCTGATGTAAACCTATTGACGGTTCGTCTAGAACGTATAGAACACCCTGGAGCCCTGATCCTATTTGAGTTGCAAGTCGGATGCGCTGAGCCTCACCACCGGATAAGGTATTGGCGGCACGTCCTAACTCCAAATAATTTAAACCGACGTTGTTCATGAAGCTAAGCCTTGCGATAATTTCTTTTATAATCTTTTCAGCAATAAATGATTCGCGTTCATCAAGCTTTAGTCCGCTTTGAAATAGACTAAGTGAATTATCTATATCTAGATTACAAATATCCATAATATTTAGGTCATGTATGGTTACCGCTAAAACAACCGGTTTCAAACGCGCGCCGTGGCAAGTGTTACATTCACGTTCGCGCATGAATCTCTCGATGTCGCGTCTTATAAAATCACTGTCTGTCTCTTTGTGGCGGCGTTCAAGGTTCGGAATCACTCCTTCATACGTCGATTCGTATGTGCGACCATTTCCTAGCGGTACTTTATAGGTTTGGCTGCCAGTTCCATAAAGAACCTTGTCTAAATCACCTTTCGACAAATCTTTAACTGGCACCTTTACGCTAAAACCGTGCGCTTCAGCGACGACGGCCAGACGCTTCATATACCAAGCGTCACTGTTAACGCGGTTATATGGACGGATTGCACCTTCAGAAATCGTAAGATTGGGGTTGAAAACTAAATCAGGATCTACTTCTAATCTATTCCCAAGCCCTGTACACACCGGACAGGCGCCTTGCGGAGCATTAAAGCTGAACAAACGCGGCTCTAATTCCGGGATATCCTCGTTCGGATGATCTAAACAGGCATAGCGCTGGCTATAAGCGGTCGAGGTGTTGTCGTCGGTATTTAGAACCTCAATCAGACCGTCGGCGATATCCAATGTTTGTTCAACCGATTGCGTAACTCGACCCAACATATCCGGAGACAGTGCAATTCTATCGACTACTATTTCTATGTTGTGCTTATAGTTCTTATCAAGAACCGGGAATTCGTCTAGGGCGTAAACTACACCGTCAACTCTGGCTCTTGCGAAGCCCTGCCTAGTGTACTGCTCTGGTATGTGGGCAAATTCGCCCTTTTTATCCTTTACAATCGGCGCCAGAATCATCAACTTCGCACCACCTGGCAGTTTCATAATTTCATCGATAATCGTTTCGCTGGTGCGGCGCGTAACGGGCTTATTACAAATTGGACAATGCGGTACGCCAATCCTAGCAAACAACAGACGTAAATAATCATATACCTCGGTAACGGTCGCAACTGTACTGCGTGGGTTATGGCTGGTCGATTTTTGATCGATACTGATTGCAGGACTCAATCCGGTAATCTGATCGACGTCTGGTTTTTCCATCAATCCCAAGAATTGTCGGGCATAACTGGATAAACTCTCGACGTAACGACGCTGACCTTCGGCATAAATCGTATCAAACGCCAAAGATGATTTTCCCGAACCCGAAAGTCCAGTAATAACCACGAATTTATCGCGTGGAATCTCAACATTAATATTTTTCAGGTTGTGCTCACGAGCACCTACAACCTTAATCGCCTCCGACATAACCCGACCATTATACGCTGTTTTTTCGTTTTTTTCCAGTGTCTTCTATCTTTATACTTGACACATAACGCTTATAGTTGTATTAATGTCTTTTTAGAGTTATAGTTTCATATTATTATGAAAAAATATCTTACAATATTTTTCTTCGTTTCCAGCCTGTTAATCATTCTGGGATCATTTAATTTCGGATACGGACTGGCGATGTTCTTTTTCGCCGGGATAATTCCCTTGATTAACGTACAACTTACTCCCGAACAAATGTTAATGCTATACGTATTTGTAATCGGACTAATCATTATCTATCAAAAACCAAGGTTCTTGACTAGGACTAACCTACTTATCACTAAACAGAGCCGATCAAAGCCCCGAAAACTAAAACGCGTCTAATTACTCCGTATCAATCGGCATGATGCTTTCGGCCCAGAGGTGTAGTTCCTGCAAGATAAACTGTTTATTTTCATCTGTTACCGATGACGCCATTTTTTGTAAAGAATTCATATATACGGGTAGTCCGGCGAGAACCCTGGACGAACGCCACTTTTCCCAAGTGACAACCTCATCGTCGGACAAACTTTTTGGAAAATTTCGGGCTTTGTAATGAAGCAAAAGCGGGCTAAGACGTTCGTCGACAAAGTTCGGGTGCATATCGGCCAACTCGTTCTCGTTAGCTTTTCTAACTCCTTCGACACGCATCCTATCAGCATCCGAAACAAAGCCGTCATATAGCTGAGCTTCGGGGTCTGGTGATTTTTTAAATTCTTCTCGATTTTCAAAAATAGTACGGATATTTTCGGCAAACTCCGGGACTGACAATAATATTTTTTTGTGTTTCTCGACCGTCGATTGCTTTAGTTTAATTTTCTCCCAGCCATCGCCCTGCTCTAATACGCTAATCGGAGCTACGGCTGGAGCTCGATTATATTGCAACTCTTTAACTGGTAGTTTCACAAAATCATCTGCTTGGCGCTCTTGCCACGATGCAAATATATTTTTCGCCAAGTCTTTTTGATTCATACCGATGAAGTTGGTTGGGTTATACCGAAGGTCATAAACGATTACGTTGCCGTTTTTGCCGGCAGTTAACGGGAAAGCAACCGTGGCTTTATTAAACTCCGAATCATACCTACCGCTGACATATACGAATGTCTGCTTATTATCCAGATTGACTAACCTCTTAATCTCGTTTTTGTCACGCATTTTAAGTAGATAGTCGAAAAGTTGAGGTTGTTTTTCACGAAGCAGTTTCGTTACGCCAATTAATGCTTCGACATCGCTCAGCGCATCGTGGGCTTTAAAGTGATCGATTTTGTTCGCTTTGCCGATCAGCTCCAGGCGATTCGTAGCCACACCCTTTTCATCAACCGGCCATTTGATACCCTCGGGCCGAAGTGCCCTGGTCATTCGAACTACATCTAACATATCCCACCTCGAGCGACCGTCCTTCCAAGACCATTCGTATGAATCGTAAAAATTACGCCATAATAAATGACGAATAAACTCGTCGTCAAATCGTATATTATTAAAGCCAACAGCAATCGTATCTGGCGTAAACATCTCGTCTACTACTTTTTTTGAAAACTCCGCTTCATTATAACCGTCGTCTTGTGTTTGCTGTGGGGTAATTCCCGTAACCATCACAGCTTCGGGGCTTGGCAGGGTATCGTCATTTAGTTTTACATACTCGCTAACAGGTTCGCCGATCTGGTTTAAGTCCATATCCGTCCGGATACCGGCAAACTGCATGATTCTATCACTACGCGGATTCAAACCACTAGTTTCAATGTCGTAGAAAAAGAACGTTTTAGCCATTAGGTTAATTATATACTAATTTTCTAACTGTTATTATGTTGGTGAATTGACAGCTACAGGAACCATACTTGGAATCATTGTATTGTTGCCAAACTGGCCATGACCATTATCTCCCCAGCAGTAGGCGTTAAAATTGGAGGCGATCACGCAGGTATCGGCTGTACTGCCAGCACCGGATAATATAGTATTGCCACTTAGGGCGCCAGAAGTGGTGACAGCGACGGGGATAGGGCTGTTGGTGCTCGAGTTGTTGCCAAGTATGCCCTCGGAGTTGTATCCCCAACAATAGGCTTGATTATCGGAAGCGATAGCGCAGGTTTGATTATCGCCAGAAAAAGTCGACAACACAGACTTACCGCTCAAAACACCCGTATTGACAACTGCGACCGGAACAGGACTGGTTGTGGTCGTATTGTTTCCCAGCTCACCATCGACACCATTTCCCCAACAGTAGATCTGGTTGTCAGAAGCGACAACGCAACTATGGTTGTAGCCTGTTGAAATTGATGAGATCGTTTTGCCACTCAAGACGCCAGAAGTAGTGACAGCGACAGGGACAGAGCTATTGACATAAGAATTATTGCCAAGTGCACCGTTTATCGCATTGTATCCCCAGCAATAAGCTTGGCTATCAGAGGCAATAACACAGCTATGGTACTGTCCGGTTGAAATTGATGCGATCGTTTTGCCACTCAAGACGCCGCTATTAACAACGGCGACAGGGACAGAGCTGTCAGAAACCGAGTTATTGCCCAATTGCCCATAACCATTAGAACCCCAACAATAAGCTTGATTATCGGAAGCTATTGCACATGTGTCGCTCCCCCTGCTAGAAATCGCTTTTATCGTTTTACCACTGAAAACGCCGGACGTGTTGACGGCGACGGGGACAGGGCTCTGTGTAAAGGTGTTATTGCCAAGTTGTCCGTTGACGTTATATCCCCAACAATAAACTTGATCGTCAGACGCTAAGACACAGGTATGATATTGTCCAACAGCGATAGACACGATAGTTTTTCCACTTAAAACGCCTGAAGTAATGACTGGTACTGGGACTGGGCTATCGGTCGTGGAATTATTGCCTAATTGTCCATAACTGTTATACCCCCAACAATAAGCTTGATAGTTCGAGGCAATGCCACAGGTATCCAGATATCCAACCGAGATTTTAATCCAGACTTTCGGACCGGTATAGGCGGCAATCGCCGCAGTTGACGGGTTAAGATAACTACATGCACCTGGGGTAGACTCTCTAGTATATGCATTAAAAATTGAGTTTTTGTTGCCTGCCGTGTTATAACCCCGAATACAATAGTCTGTGGAATTGACTACAACATCAATTACATTGCCGTTACTTGGAGAAAAGCCGATAGTCGAGTCATAGCCATTGGCGGAATAATACGCCCATCCGCCTACGTTATTTTTTGAAGCATAACTAGTTTCGAGCGCATCCAGCCTATCAATATCCGACAAAACGCCAGCATCTCGCGCACTCCCCTGAGCCCCTATATAGGAAACAAACAATATAATTACCAGAATAGCGATTATAACAATAACCACTATAAGCTCTATTAGAGTAAATCCAGATGAAGTATTTGAGCTTTTTGGGTGGGTGTATTTCTTTTTCATATCTACGGCATAGACTTTATTTCTTGTTTAAGTATAAGCTGAATGCTACAAAATGTACAAACCCCACAGAAACACCCTTAATAAAAGGGGTTTATTTGCGACTATATTTAGAGTGGCTATTGTTCTAGAAGGGTGAATTTATTTGTACCGATTTCGACTATACTGTCGTTTTCAGCTCCCAAGCGACGTAATTCGTGAGTTATGCCCATTTTCTTAAGGATATCGCGTAAACGATTTGCACCTTCAAAATTTCCGAAATCAGTACGTCTAGCAAATTTTTCGACTTTTTCTCCGGTAACCCTAAAGCTTAGGTTCCCGTCTTCATCTTCAATACGTTCAACCGCCCAAGCGTCTGCTGTTTTTTCTCGCCCGAGTGAAATAGTTTCGAGTCCTTCGTTGGGTTCTTCCGTTGTTTCAACGATTGCACGCGACTCTAAAACCTTTTGCCGTAGTACGCGCAAAAGCTCGATCAACCCTTTGTGTGCAATCGACGAAATTGCAAACACAGGCGTTTCCCCTGCCACTTTTTTCACAGCATCAACCTGCATCTGGACAATTTCATCATCTAGCCCGTCGATCTTAGTCAGGGCAATTATTTCCGGCTTGTCTTTCAGATTCAGCCTATACTTGGCTAATTCAGCACGAATTGTCTTATAGGCACCGGCAATGTCGTCCGTGTAGGCGTCTAAAAGGTGCAGCAGCACCGCTGTACGTTCGATGTGGCGTAAGAACGCGTCGCCAAGTCCCCTACCCTCACTGGCGCCCTCAATCAGTCCAGGAATGTCGGCAATTAGTATACTGGTGTCGTCAACGTCAGCAACCCCGAGGTTAGGGGTAAGCGTAGTGAAGTCATAATCAGCAATTTCCGGTCTAGCATTGCTTACGACAGACAGAAAGGTCGATTTTCCAACATTTGGAAATCCAACTAACCCGACGTCAGCTAGTAGCTTCAACTCAAGCGTAGCTTCGAATGATTCGCCAGGCTCACCCTTCTCGGCGATACGTGGCGTTTGACGTACGGATGACTTGAAATGGGCATTACCAAAACCACCGTCGCCGCCTTTTGCGATTACGATTTTTTGTCCATCCTCAACTAAATCCGCAATACTTTCATCGTTTTTTCGGACAATTGTCCCCATCGGGACTTTTACTTCTAAGTCTTCACCGCCGGCACCGTGCCGATCACGTTTTGAGCCGTCAGCCCCCGGCTTCGCTTTCAGCTCCGGCTTATATCTAAAATCAACGAGAGTGTTCAGTCCGCTGTCTGCAACGAAAATAACATCTCCGCCTTTTCCGCCATCCCCACCGTCAGGACCGCCCTTTTCTACATAAATTTCATGCCGAAAATTGACAGCTCCATCACCGCCTTTTCCTGCGCTAATAAATACTTTGGCGGTATCGACAAACATATATCCACTAATATAACATAATCGCCCCTGATTTAACAGGGGCGATTGGTGATACGCCTCAAGACTCTAGTGTATATACAGATACTGGCTGACATCTCCAGCTAAGACGATTCGTCCGGATACGATGTTGTAGCCGCCGCCAGGCACATAAGCGTTCATCTCGCTGATACTTAGATCGCCGTTTGGTAATATTTGTTCGACGATAGCAACGTGACCATAATCTTGCATGATGGCCCCGACGCTAGGTGTACCGTTAACAACTAGCCCAGCATCACGGGCACCTTGCGCCCATGAACCGGCATTGCCCCACTCTGGAATACCACCGGCTCCGCCGACTGGTAAACCAAGTTGAATGCGTCTGTTAAATGCGTACAGCGTGCAGTTGCCGTGTGCATAAGGCCCGTCATCTGGTGTACCGTAACTTATAAACCAGGTTCGTCCACCATCGATACCCGCACCATTACCTGCATACTCGTAGTTATAGTCGGTGTTAACTTCGACGGGCGCAACGTAGCCTGGTTGCTCATCACCCGGCAATACGCCACTAGGCAAAATTATTGCAGTATTTGGCAATAGTCCGCTAATTTCTAGGTTATTATATGAAATAATTAGTTCCTTGTTCGAACCGTACTTTTGAGCTATAGAGTCGAGTGTATCGCCGGGTTTTACCGAATAAAGTACGCCGCTTATAGGTAGTATCCGCAGAGAAGTTCCAGGTATTAATGCGTCGCTGGTTAGGTTATTAGCCCACCTTATGGTATCCTCTGAAATATTAAATTTAGCTGAGAGTGATTCGACTGTATCGCCAGTCTTTACTGTGTAGCTTGTGACATTTCGATTCTGTGAACTACCCACTCCGATTAATTCCGGCTTGGTCGTTCCTTGTGAATCTGTTTGCATAAATTCACTCTTTACCTGAGCTGAAACAGCCATGTTCGCAACCGAGGTGGCGATAGGTAAGTTCGCAGCGGCAGCGTCATTGGCCGCCACGTCTGTTGCGACTACGTTATCGACCGAAGTCTGATCTACCTGATTGGAGGACGAGCTTACGGATGACGATACGGACGAAGCACTTGCCACCGTCGAAGCATCTTTCGGTTCATGATAACCGATAAACACCATAGCAATAATAATTACAAAAGTGCCAGCGTATACAGCAATTACCGGTGGTTTAAGCAAATTCTTCGCCCCGAGACGAGTTTTTGCCTGGGTTTGCTGTTTGCTAGCATTATTTGATCCTTGAGGAGTCCTCAATTTGATCAGCTTACTAATCTTGATTCTCCCGCCACAGGAATTACTTCAGGGGCGTCTACCCTACTTTGTCTTATCTTCTCGCAAGAACGGGGCACATTTCGACCATTTATTAAATAATATTTGTTCTAGATTGTTGCGCCCGTACGACATTTGTTGGTAGGCCCATTTATGATTCGTGTTACCCACCCGCAGCTTAATATAATAAGCTGCACCAGTAGACTAAACCACAAATGTGCTTACATAAGTATACCAACCATTGCTTTTTGTGTCAATTTATGGTGTGCTACAGTTTACCTTGCAATACTTAGCGATGTTGGCATCGTGTTCTGCCTCTGTATGGGCGAAGTACATTGTTCCGTCATCGCCGGCCAAGAAATACAGATAATCGCCGCTGGCGGGGCTAGCTACTGCCTGCAGCGCGCTAAGTCCAGGCACAGAAATCGGTCCCGGAGGCAAGCCTGTGTAGAGGCGAGTGTTATATGGCGAATTAATACTAGGGTCGCGAGGAACACCGGTTTTGTCGGCGATGTACTGATATGTAACATCCGAACCCAACATTATTCCCTTACTTAGGCGTAAATAGAACACCTGTGCGACCTGTTTTTGGTCGCTGGCTGTGTTGGCCTCTCGCTGAACAATCGACGCTAAGGTTATTCCCTGATAAAGAGTCAAGTTATGGTTAGCGAAACTGGCAATCAGGTTGTTTTCGGTTACGACACTATAGAATTGATCCAAAGCTTTTTGAATAATCTCTTGAACAGAAGCGCCGTCATAAATCGAATAGGTATCGCCATAGACGTAACCCTCGAGATCTGCACCAGCTGGCTTGCCGGTGAACAAAACCTTATCGTTAGCCGTATCGTAAACAGCGCTCAGACCCGCGACGATTTCTGACTTAGTATAGCCGGCTTTTTCAAGAACGGTGGTAATATCTTGCTTTTCCGATACTGGTTTATCGGTGTTATCAACCAGGGTCGCACCAGGAAAAAACGTAATCTGATATTGGTCGACCGAACCTTTAGTAAAGTGGTCGACGATTTGCGGAGTTGAATCCGCAGGGGTTAATCTGTAAGTCCCAGCCTCAAGCTTACTCCCCTTTCCGGAAAGTCTAACATAAATGTCAAATACAAAAGCGTTGCGGATTATCTTCTTATCCTGAAGCTGTTTACTGATTTGGCTCGAAGTACTATCACGAGCAATTGTTATCTTAATAAATTGACCACTATCGTTACCGGCTGGCGAAAGCTGTACTTGAAACCAAATAATGAAAGATATGATTACTATGAGAAGCAGCGCACCAATAGAGCTACCTATTATTAGCGGCCAATTCTTGCGAAGCGGTGTACGTTTAGAGATTTTCAATCCGCTCGACTGACCGTTTATCGGCTGTTGCTTGTGTGTGATATCTGGTTTAGGATCATTCATAGTTGGACTCCAGGTAGTCTTGTAATATTATTGCGGCCGCTTGGGCGTCGATGTCTGATTTTTTATATGGACGATCGTAAGCGATTAGTTGTTGCTCGGCTATAACACTAGTAAGCGATTCATCCTGAAAAACAATCTTTGGGGAAATATCCACCAGTTTTTCTGCAAATTCTTCGACATACTTCGATTGTGCGGTTGGCTCGCCAGACTGGTTGCGCGGGTAGCCAATAACCAAAACGTTGGCTTTTTCTCTAAGTAATATCTCGGTTACAGCCTGAACTTCGCTGCCATCAACCTCGATTGTTTCAAATGGAACTGCAATACGAACATCGCTGTCACCCACAGCTACGCCAATGCGTTTTTCTCCTACGTCCAAACAAACGGCTGTAATCGATCTAGGCATTTGTAATCTGAAATTCGACGTCTATTTTGTTGGTATCGTTCGGAACGGTCGTGACCCAGAAGTAAGAGAACTTAATATCGACATTATCGACGCCATTTATACTTTCAATATACGACTGAGTATCACCAAAGTTTTTACCTTTGACGGCATTCTTGATGGCTTCCGTATTAATGTCTGGACCGAATTGACCAGGATAATTTGGACTAGTTTCAAGTGTTACCGTCGATCCTTGAGTGCTGGTTTGATAATTAGTTAATTCGATGTGACTATAGCCATCATCATAGATGCGCTGGTCTTTGGTAGGGTCCATTTGTTTAGTTATTTCGCTCCTCAGGAACGTCTCAATTTCCGATTTCGCTATGCCGATTAATGAAAAGGTAGTAGACGATGTCAGTTTTGCGCTTCCACCGGTTACCTCGTTACCCACATCCGGAACCGACACAGCGGCCGCACGATTCGCGTTAAAACTTCCGGGGATCACCGTCTCATCATCAGTAAATTCACTGGTCAGTTGTTGTTTTATGCTATCCGTCGATTGAGCGACTAAGGTAGCCTCGGCCTTTTGGACATCAGCTGCGGTAACGATAGTTACGATTTTAGATACACCGCCAGTCATAGCCGAAGCGGAAACGGAAACGTTTGGATAACCGTCTACGGTATACGAGGCGCCTGCCGGGAGATTGTAATTATCGCCGTTCGCCTGAGCTAACACGTTGCCACTACCGGTAAAATAACATGTGCCACTTATTACAGTTGGAGTTGATACGTCTATGTCGGCTTGTGTTATATAAATCTCTCCCCCAGAGCTAACAATCTCGCTCCCGGCCGGGACTGTTGGAAAAACACCACCGCTGCATGGTGCAGACAAATTCACAGAACCAGATGCTTGGGAGCCTTCATCTTTACTCCCCGTGGGCGTAAAGGTGACGCTTTGATCTTGTTTGATCTGCTTGGTTATGGTTTGAACCGTGTTAGTGCTGACGTTCGTCGGCGCTGTTCCGCCTAAATTCAAAGTGATGCTGACCGGAGCGGCAGTTGTTTTAGCCGTAATAATAATTTTAGCGGCTGGTGCGAACCATATCGCCCAAACCAAGAAAATAATAAATAATATCCCAGCACCAATCCCCAAAAACAGTTTTTTTCTGAATTTTGAAAAATTTGGAATTTTGACAGCGTTTTTTGGTTTAGCGATTTTGGCAGGATGTTTTCCGCCGGATTCAATCGGCGACATATCAACATATTTTGGACCCTCGTTGTCGATATCAATAGAACTTAGATCTTTGGCGATATCATCACCTGGTTTGTTATCAGCAGTTTTTTCAAGTTCGCCAATTGGCAATTTTGCTCCATCTATAATGTCTTCACCCTCGTCAATTTCAAGCGCTGCAATCTCGGCGATTTCCGGTTTGCTTTGTAGGTTTTTAGCAACTGGGATTTTCGCAGACGCCGACAGGGCTATCAAGGCACTGTTATTCGAAATCAGGACAAGCTCTTTACCAGCTTTTTTAGCCATCCTCGATAGCAAGCGTAAATTCACGGCACTCTGCAGCACGCCAGTTCGCTTCGGAGGAACTAATGCGACGATTCTCTCATTGGCATTTTTTATCTTACCAATAATTGCCGTAACGTCGTCTTCCGTATCGATGTAGATTATATCTTTATTCATATCAAATTCGCAGAATCTTATTTAATTTCTCTTTGATAGTTCCGCCTTCACCACCGCCAACAATTGTATCATAGCCAACCCTTAAAAGACCCATGGCGGTAATATAGGTGTGGTCGTTAGCGAGACCAGTTGTATCGTTAATTCCGATGACTTCTGAAGGGTGAATATGGTGGACTGTCGGTTTTTTCGTAAACGGCAAGTCCTTGTGCCAGTCCTGTTTTTGCAAAGCCTCAACAAGTTTAGTTAAACTGGAGCCGCCGCCACACAGTAAGATACGGTTTGGCAAGTGATCTGCCGAGTCGAACTCCGAAAGTGCTAATTCCACACCAGAAATCCAAACCTCTAAAGACTTATCGATAGCCCGATTGACATCTTCGGAGACACTAGGCTTAATCCTATCACTATCGATATTAACTTTTAGTTTTTCCGCATCATCGTAGGGAATATTCATTTCACTGGCAATAGTGCGCGTAAAGCTACGTCCGCCTATTCCAAACATTTTCGTGCCCTCAACCCCACCATCATCGACAACAGCTATATCTGTAGTTCCACCGCCAACGTCGGCTAGGATTGCCGTAAAGTTGCTGGTTGCATCATTACCCAATACACTGCGGCTAACTGCGAACGGTTCGGCAGCTACGGCTAGCAGCTCTAATGATAGTTCCTCGGCAACACGCTCCAAGGCTCCGATGTGCACCATAGGTGCAAAAGCCGTGTAAATCTGAACGGCGACATCGTGCCCCTGAAAACCTATCGGATTACTAACTTTATATCCGTCGATATGAATACTAACCAATGCACTGTTAACCAGCTTGATTTCTACATCCTCATTGCCGGTTTCCAAAGCAATCTGTTTTTGAGCTTTGTTTTGAGCGCGTTCTTGAACTTTTTCGATAATAAATTCCATTTCAGAAGTGTCTAGCGGCCTGTCTGGCTGTGGTCGACGATAGCGAATCGTATTGGTCACACCTTTGACTAATTCACCAGCAATACCGATAACAACGTTTCTTGCCTGGGTTCCAGCCTGATCTTCGGCGTCGGCTAAAGCATCTTCGCAGTTTTTAACCACACCCGAGATGTCAGCAATGGCACCAGAATGCATATCACTGATCTGTTGATGGGCTCGGCCAACACCAACGATATTAACTTGTTCACCGTCTAATCTAGCTACTAAGGCTTTTACATATTCGGTGCCGATATCCAAACCCACGATAAAATCACTCGACGAGCTCTCTTTTCGCATCTTTCGCAGTTTATTAAATGCCATAATTACATACCATTATATACCAATGGCGCTTGTGCTCACAGTGGATTTAGCAATTCTCGTAACAGCAAGCAACTATCTATCGCCCGACTGTGGGCTATTTGGTTCCGGGAAGGTATCCATTACTGCGATTAATTGATTAATAGTTGCAATCCTAGGCAAAATACCGCCATCGGGCACCGGGTTTGATTCGCAGTTATGAACTTCGTGAGAATCCAAAAAATCTATTAAATTCCCCTCATCTAGCTCAACCGGCTTTTCGGTCTCGTTGAGAAAAAGTCTACTTTTGGTTGCCCCTATTTCCAGATCGACTGGCTCGCCTGGTCTATACATGCAACGCCAATTACTAATAACGCTCATTACATGCTGTCCGTACTCGCCGTAGCTTCGGGCGGTTTCTACTGAATAACCCATGGTGCGCTCATCGAATAGTTCATCTTCTGTAAATTGTCTGTGACTATCCGATGCAATCCTACCTGTGCTGACAGTGCTTTTAGTTGCCCTCACCGGTACTCCACTTTCAAGCGCCCAAAGATTTTGATAGACTCTCCATATGGCGGTGTGTATACGCGGTGTAACGGCACGAAATGGCTTTTCAAGAGTTTCAATTTGAGATTTAGTTAATTCTGTCATGTAAATATTCTGATTAGTTTCGCTGGCAATTGCAAGCGTAAGCGTATTACCCCGATACTCCGTTATTAAAGCCTAGACGAGCCGGGCTTTAATACGCCTAACACCGGCGGACGACGATTCTTCTTTAGTAATTTTGAATTTTTTTCCACCTTCGCCCAGTTGGCCGGTGTGTTCAACATGGGGGCCGCCACAAATCTCAAGGCTGAATGGTTTTCCGTCACCTTCGCCCATTTTGTAAACTTTGACTTTTTCGCCATATTTATCGCCGAATTCGCCGAAAGCACCCATAGCACGGGCGTCAGCTAGCGGATATTCTGCAAAGCTAACAGTCAAGTCTTTGGCAATTTGTTCATTAACTATATCTTCAATTTGTTTAATTTGTTCGGGATTTACTTTTTCTGGCCACGAAAAATCAAAACGCAGACGTTCATCTGTGATATTCGCACCTTTTTGAGCAACACTTTCACCTAAAACCATACGTAGGGCCTGTCCCATCAGATGAGCGGCGGTATGATATTTCTTGTGCATTAGGCTGTCACCAGTTAAGCCACCCTTGAAGCTACCCTTGGCGGCAGTTTGGCTACGAGCCCGCTGTTCGGCCATTTTTGCATCGAACTCACTTCGCCAGTTATCCGAAATTTTAATATTTTGCGCGAAGGCCTCTTCTACGGATAGTTCTACTGGGAAACCGTAGGTATCATATAACGTAAAAATTTCTAACCCAGTCAGACCATCGGCTGAGAACTTATTTAGTTCACGAAGCCCTTTGGTGAGCGTCTGTCGAAATATGCGTTCTTCTTTCACGAGTGTAGCAACGACTTCTTCGCGCTTAGCTTTAACCTCTGGATAATCTTCAACGTATAAATCGGCAATTACCGGCACGACTTCGGATAAAAAGTTCTGCTCAATGCCAAGTTCAAATGCGAAACGTATGGCTCGACGCAAGAAGCGACGCATAACGTAGCCCTGTTCTTTGTTGCTGGGTATAACACCATCTACAGCCAGAAAAGTAGCTCCGCGTAAGTGATCAGCGATAATCTGCATACTTTCTCGGTGATTTTCATAGTTTTTACCACTTAGCTTTTGCAATCTCTCGATAATCGGCCAAAATAGATCGGTTTTAAACATATCTGGGCTGTCGATTGCGGCTGCTGAGATTCTCTCTAATCCTCCGCCAAAATCCACATTCTTGCTGGTTAGCGGTTCAAAACTACCATCTTCCAACCGGCGGTACTGCATAAACACCTGGTTGCCGATTTCAACAAAACGCCCACTATCACCAGCAGGATGCGCAAGTCCGTAGCCTTCGTCGTGGTTTTGCGGTCCGTAATCATAAAATACCTCACTGTCTGGTCCGCACGGATCGCCAATCGGGGTTTTATCCAAACTGCCCCCGCGCGACCACCAATTCTCCTTATCGTCATAAAAGAAAATGCGTTCCCCTGGGTTCATACCCCGCTTGTCGCCGTTTTCTTGATTGCCGATTTCAACGATTTTAGCCTCGATACCTTTTTCTTCGAAAACTTTTTGCCAAATATTCGCCACTTCGTCATCCCGTGGAATTCCGTTTTGGTCGTCGCCGATAAATGCACTTATATAAAGTCTGTTTGCGTCAAGTCCGATAACTTCGGTCAAAAACTCAAAAAACCAACGGATTTGCTGTTCTTTGAAATAATCACCTAAACTCCAATTACCTAGCATTTCAAAAAATGTCGTGTGGCGATTGTCGCCGACGGCGTCAATGTCTTGAGCGCGAAAACAAGGCTGACTATTGGTCAGACGTACACCCTCTGGATGTTTTTCCCCTAATAAATAGGGTAATAGTGGTTGCATGCCGCTACCGGTAAATAGAGTTGTCGGATCGTTATCCGGGACTAGTTTGGCGCGGTTAATAATCGCATGGCCACGATCTTTAAAAAACTTCAAATATTCGCTTCTTATTTGTTGCGGATTCATATCTGTTATTTTATCATTTTTTTCGTTTTACCAACAGGTCGATTTGAGTTTTTATGCCGCTCGATAACCACCGTTTAATCCTACAGACCGGCCTATGCCGGCGTTTTCTTCGTGCCTACCTTCGGTCCAAGCAAGTTGCAACCTTCCGTCAGAAAGCATCGAGGCGCTGCCAATAACTGATTCACCATATACTGGTTCGCGTCCCATATACGGCAAATTCATTTGGCCGCTTGCCTGCATTTCCTCACCCCTGACTCTGGCCTGCAGGGCTAAGATTACAAAATCGGCAACACTAATATGAGCCAGATTAAGTTTTGGATTAAGTCGTTCGTATTCGGCTTGATCCTCGAGTAGAGACCTCAGTTGGGTTTTTTCGTGTCTTAAGGCGGTCTCTTCATCGTATGGCAACCCAGAATAATACAAATACGGATTATCAGGATTGTCCCCTTCTTTCAAGGCCAAACGCGCATGCGCCGCAAACACCGTTTTTGTGGGCGAAAGTAAGTTATTAATTTCTTCGACACTAAGCCCCTTGATCTTTCGATCCCATAACTCGTACTCAATATAGGTTGGCGGACACCTTCCATCTTCCGACAATGGCAGCCTGCCCTCATAAAACCTACTGTCAACCAAATTAATCATGGCCGCCAACCCCATCCCCCTCCATAGCGGTATCTTAACGAATAATTCACTGTTTCTACCCTCACTAGCAACAAGCCTCTGGTGGTCAGCTGTTAGTGACTCAGTTAGCATTTCCCTGTCTTCAACCAACCCAAGCACACGCAGTGCCTCGACCGATACGCCCACCTGGTCAGAAGAATCAATTTTATGAACAATTAGTTCACCGGATTCGCGTTTTACCCCCCTCAACGTCATGGAAACCTCCCGATGTCATTTAGATGAGCAATACTTAATATTATAAGATAATTCCGCCACCTAGGCAAATATCGCCATCGTAAATAACGACCGATTGGCCCGGAGCAATCGCTCGTTCTGGGTGTTCAAGCTCTAGAGTAGCTTTATCGTCGATAAGTTTCAGTTCGGCGTTAGTCAGTGGTGCTCGGTGACGAACGCGAATCTTGTATTTACCATCTTTTGGCGTGTCGTTTATCCAGTGTAGGTTGGTCAAACTGATTGTTTTTTTCCATAACGTATCATCGTTTAGATTCGTCGTTACATATACTTCATTTTTTTCCATATCCTTACCGACAACGTAATACGGCATTCCGCCACCTAAATCCATACCGTGGCGCTGACCGAAAGTATAAAAAATCGCACCATCATGCCGCCCTAGGACTTTACCTGTTTTTTTATCGATTATTTCTCCGGGTTTGGTGTCTACGTACAGACTCAGAAAATCACGGATTCCAATTTGACCTATAAAACAAATCCCCTGTGAATCTTTTTTAACCGCGGTGGTCAAGTTTCGTTCATCGGCCATTTGGCGCACTTGCGGTTTTTTGAATTCACCTATCGGAAATAGCGTTTTCGCAAGCGCTTCATGGGTAGTACGATACAAAAAATAGGTTTGGTCTTTGTTTTTATCAACGGCTTGTTTTAGAACTCCATTTTCAACTCTTGCGTAATGACCGGTTGCAATCATATCGGCACCATCTTCTAGCGCTGTTTCTAAAAATAGTTTGAATTTCACCTCTTGATTGCACATTATATCCGGATTTGGGGTGTGGCCCTTCTTGTACTCTGAAATCATATAGTCCACAACTTTGTGCTTGTATTGCTTTTCAAAGTCGAAAACCTTGAAATCAATCCCCAGTTGAACCGCTACTCTTTTTGCATCAGCTAAATCTTCGGCCCATGGGCATTTCATACCCGGAAGATCAGCCGTCCAGTTTTTCATATACACACCAATTACTTCATAACCCTGGTCTACCAACAGGGACGCTGCCAACGACGAATCGACGCCGCCGCTCATTCCAACATATACTTTTTGCCTTTTGTTCACTATTAAATTCCTGTTACGTAGAAAATTATTATTTTTCCTGATTCACCGCCGACTAACCACCAACCCCTAAGCGTCGTCCACCACCATATTGACCAGTCGTTATCGTTCACGTCAGGACTGTTTAGGATAACAACACCGTCAGAATGTTTATTAAATTCTAAATAGGCACGACGCTGATGATAACCCGAAGTTACCAATATCACGCGTTTCATATCGTGCTGAGCAAAAATCGCCTGCGCGTTTTCAGCATTCTGACCTGTTGTTGCAGCGTTTTCGTCAATGTAGATATCCCCACTCGGAACGCCTGACGCGATTGCGAGTTCTCTCATGACGGCCGCATTACTTGGCCCGGTCTTGTCCTGGGCCGCACCGGAAAAAATCAGCGTATTAGCCCAGCCGTTTTTAAACAAACTTATTGCCCAATTCGCACGTGCCGTTGTGTCACCGCCACTGATAGCGACAATCGCATCAACAGGCCGACAGTTGCCGGTTGCACTCGGAGTTTTACTGCAACCAGCTAGGCTGTTCGGTTGCAAATAAATAGTAATCCCAACGATGAAAACAACAACTATTATCGCGGCTGCGATTAGCCACTTTCTCATAATCCCACCCGTTCATATTCCTTTTTAACTTCTTCGATTATGATTTTCCCGGCTTGTTCGGTATTATCTGAAGTAGACAGATGTCCAAGTGATATTCTGATACTGCCATCCGCAGTTTCGGGCGGTAGACCGATCGCTGTCAAAACGTACGACCGAGTACCTTTGTTGGCAGCGCAGGCGCTGCCAGTGGCAACTAGGACGCCGCGTTTTTCTAACAAAAAAATTAGTCTCTCGCCGTCTAAACCGGGAAAAGAAATGTGCAGATGTCCTGCCAGGCGATGCTTTTTATGACCAGATACAACCGCACTTACAAGCGCATCCGTAAGTGTCATTTGTAGATTATCGCGCAACTTCTTTAGTCTTTCGGTTTCAAATTTGCGATGTTCACTGATTAGTCCTAATGCTTTCGCGAATCCAATCGTTCCGGCGACATTTTCGGTACCACTGCGCATTCCATATTCCTGACCACCGCCAACTATTTGTGGCTTCAAACGAACATGGCTCGCCACCCAAAGCAGTCCGACTTGTTTTGGTCCGTAAATCTTAGCTGCATTTAAGGTCAACATATCCACCCCAAGCCTGGCGACATTAACATCTAATTGGCAAGCGCCCTGAGACGCATCGCAGTGCAAATATATCGGCGTCTTGTCACCGCGTTCCAACCTATCGTTCCGCTCGTCCTTAACAACCTTGGCTATATCTCGTATGGGCTGAATTGTGCCGAGTTCATTATTGGCTAAAGATATACTAACAAGCTGAGTGTTCGGCTTAATCGCTGATTTCACAACATCGGCCGCCACTAAACCGTGTTCGTCAGCCGCAACAACCGAACAAACATGTTTATTGGCGCTGGCAAGAACCGAGTCGTGCTCGATATTTGATGTGACGACATGTCCTGAAACACTACCTATTGCCAGGTTTATCGATTCAGTTGCACCCGCTGTGATAATAATTTCACCGGTCTTCGCACCAATCTGAACCGCTAGATTGTGTTTGGCGTTTTCATAATCATGCCTAACGGATACTGCTGGAAGATATGGGCTGGATGGATTAAAAAAATTATCCGTAAAGTACGGCTGCATTACTTTTAAGACTCGCGCATCCATGGGCGTAGCAGCTGCATGATCCAGATATATCATCTCGCATTTCATTACTGGGTTTAATTATAACGGTTAAGCGGCTTTTTCGCTTGATTTAGGATCATCACTATACACTAGGTTCATAACCCTATCGTGGTATTCACCTGTTGCTGTCATAAAGTTGTTGTGTTCTTGACCTTTGATAAAAGCATTTTGCGTACCAGGATGACTACTTAATTTCAGAACGCCGGTGGGATGAACCTCGTAATGCATCGTCACATCCTTTGGTCCAGTCGAATCTGTTATTGCCTGGTAAAAGAACCAGCTGTCGCGGTCGGCAATTCGCCTTTCATAAAAGAATTCCCTACGCTCGTTTGGCGCCGTTTCGCCAAATATTGTCGCCCCGACTTCGCTTTCCCTGGCTCGAAGCATGGCTTCGGTTAACGGTTCTGGCCGCTTAAGGGAAATGGCTCTGTTAAATATTAGCTTTGCAACAGAACCAACGAAATTTCGTTGATGTTCTGCATAGGTCAGAAATTGGTTGTTTAATCGGTTCATCCTCGCTTGGGTAATATCGTCGGCGATAGCATAAAGTTTTTTAGTGTCGGGATTTATGACCTGTTCTGGTCGAAATTGCGTAAACGTAGAGTTATTCGGCTGTTTTCTGTATATCTCATCAATCTCGTCATAAACGAGCTGTTGCGCTTTTTGACCGTCGCCAAATTGTGCCTGAGATTCCTGTGACATGATGATTTTACCTCTTAGAGTTTATATGCCGAAAAGTCCGCGAGCGTTCGTGGTTGTTATGTCCGCAATTTCTTCAACAGAGACATTACGAGTACTGCTGGTGAATTCGGCAACCTCCCTCACAAACGCGGGCTCGTTTTCTTTTACTTTACCACGTAAGGGGTATGGTGTCAACCATGGCGCATCTGTTTCGAGTAATAATTTGTCCAGTGGAATTGAGTTGAACATTTCTTTTTGCGCATGGTCATGCGTAAACGTGCTGATACCGTTGACGCTGACGTAAAAACCACGCCTCAACCCCTCTTTCAGGTTTTCGGCGGTATCTGTAAAACTGTGCAATACTCCGCGGATTTTCCTTTTGTCATCTTTAAATTTATCTAGTACTTTCCAGAAATCGTTATAAGCCTCCCGAACATGGAATATTATCGGCAAATTATAATCAAGCGCTAACTCAATCTGTCGTTTTAGTATTTTCTTCTGATCATCATGTGAAGGCTCGTTCTGATAGTGATAGTCCAGTCCGATTTCGCCGATTGCCACTATTTTCTTATTTGCAGTGATAGATTTACGAAAGTCTATAAACTCGCCCAAATCCTTATCTGCGTAGTGAGGGTGGACCCCTATAGACGCGAAAACCTCCGGGTGTTCGCCAGCCAACTCCACCGCAAGACGCGAATCAGCAGTATCGGTGCCGACGCAGATAATTTGCTTGACACCCGCATTAACGGCGCGTTTAATCACCTCTTCTTTATCCAGCGGATAATCTGATTCATGAATGTGACAGTGGGTATCGACTAGCATTACTTGGTTCTTGTTGTACTAGGATCGGTCGTGTGTTTGTAGATTTTCGGGAATAATACGCCTTCTAACGGAATTATTGTACCGGTTTCGAAAACTTTATGAATTTTTTCGGCTGTATTTGGCAAGAATGGCACCAAGAGATCGGCGATTTGAAGCATTGAGCCTACTGCATAGGTTAATACCTCTGACAGATGCGTCGCCGCCTCGGTGTTTTTGTCGATTTGTTTGGCAATTTCCCACGGCTTTACACTTTCAATATATTGGTTCAAACTGCGAACCATTGACCATACTTCATCGATTGCCTTATTAAACTCCAGCGAATCCATAGTATCGTGATAAACGCTCATATCATGTTCACCGTGATCGACAACGCCAATAACCCCCGCTTGATAACGCGTAACCATACTGGCTATACGAGAAACCAAGTTTCCTAGGTCGTTGGCAAGTTCTGTGTTATAAGCATTTTCAAACTTCTCCCAAGTAAAATCACCGTCATCGAGCGTCGGAATATGACGCGAAAAGAAATAGCGAAAAGCGTCGACGCCGTAGCCGTCAATAATCTGGTTAGGGTCAACAATATTTCCTATGCTCTTGCTCATTTTAGCGCCGCCAACGTTAACGAAGCCGTGTACTAATAACTTCTTTGGCAAAGGCAAGCCAAGCCCTAGCAGCATTGCCGGCCAAAGTCCGGCGTGAAAACGCATGATATCCTTGCCTAAAACCTCGACATCAGCCGGCCAAAACTCTTGCCAAGTCGGGTCGTTGGGATATCCTAAAACCGTGATGTAATTCGATAGAGCGTCCATCCAAACATACATGATATTGTTTGGATCTCCGGGCACCGGCACTCCCCAACTCAGGTTCTTCTTAGGCCTGGAAATACTCACGTCTTGCAGTCCATCCTTCATAAGCTCCAAAAATTCCTTCTTACGAAATTCCGGCACAATTTGCAGTTTACCGCTGTTGATTGCTTCACGGACCGCATCGGAAAAAGCACTGGCCTTAAAGTAGTAGTTCTCTTCACTTAGGTGTTGGTATGGCTGATTATGTTCGGGGCAAACCCCGCCATTTTCAGTCGCCTCCTTATCGGAGACAAACGATTCACAACCTACGCAATACCAGCCTTCGTATGTACCCTTATAGATGTATTGTTGCAGTTTTTGCCAGATGATCTGGACGGCCTGTTCGTGCTTTGGGTCCGTCGTTCGGATAAAATCCGTGTAGCTGGCGTCGACTTTTTTCATCAAAGCTTCGAAATTTAGATACATTTTGTCGACGTAAGCTTTCGGATCAATTCCAGCCTCAGCGGCTTTGGCGGCTATTTTATTACCGTGTTCGTCGGTTCCAACCTGAAAACGGACCTCGTGACCATTTTGTTTCTGATAACGCGTCCAAATATCTGCCAGTAGGTAATCTAAGGCATTACCTATATGCGGCGGCGCGTTAACATACGGGATTGCGGTTGTAATATATAATTTTTTTTCCATAGCTTTCGTATATATTGTAACAGATTGGATGACGATTCGTTATACACCCCTGTCACCTAGAAACTCGGAAACCTAAAGACGCCCCTATACCACTAGATAGCTGATCTAAACCTAATGACAATACGCCATCCTGAACATTACTAGCCCAGTCTCCACCTCGACGGAGGCCATGTGTTGCCGCCTCCGTATAGTCTGAATAGAGCTGACCAATCCCCTGTGCGGAGGTTAGAGTTGAGATGAGGGATATTCCCGTATATGCAGGCATTAGATTGATGGGTAGCCCGTTTTGCAGCAGCGATGAATTATTCCACTCTTTCCAAACATAAGAACTGTCGCCGGATAGCCCTGGTTGTTGTCCTCCGGCAATGGTGCCTTGAGTCCACTCCCATATGTTACCGGCCATATCCCAAATAACCTGACCATTACTTAGAGTTAGAGTGCGTCGTTGATTACCCCCCTGATTGGTTTCACCGGCATAACCATTCGCGTCACTGGGGTCAGCAACCAGAGCGTTCGAAGGAGCATTGTCATTATGTCCTGAATAAATATAACCAGAACCGACAGCACCCCCGGACCAGTTACTGGTGACATTAAGAACATTCTGAACGATAGTCAGATACTCGGCATCTGTAATTAGATGACAGCCAGAGCAGCCAGAAACGTTGGGGGCATCAGCCAACGCAGTAGTCTGAGATACGTTCACCCACTGCTGAACGCTAGGCGCACTAATCGGTGTAGAACTGGTGCCCTGTGTACCCGAGGTCGCGTCGCTATGACTGGCCGCGTATTTCATCACGCAAAAATCATTCGTGCCATATGTGCCGCTGCCAGGTACCGGAATGAAACCAGATGGACAGGCCGAGCCAACAGATGAACCATTCACGGTGGTCGCAGGGGCGGGGCTGGTATTATCAGTTACTGAATAGCTTATGTTGCCAATGGTTTCAGTTAAATGGTAAGTTGAAGGATACACATTGGGACTAGTATATGACAGAGTGCTTCCACTCCGAGGTTGAAGGCATAAAGTTGTATCAACAGTTGGGGCACTTGGACAATTATTGCTATCAAGAGCTGTTGGGAAAAAACCGTAACGCCCTAAATATGTTTTGAGTTCCGTTGAATAGTTAGATAGGTCCGATTGCAAAGAGGATTTAACCGTGTTATTTATTGCTGCGAGGTAGCCAACAGAAGTTACAAACGCTAATATAGCAATAACGACGATGACAATTATTAGCTCGACGAGTGTGAAGCCATGGTTAGGATTTTTTTTCGTAATCATTAACAGGTATCCTTTTGTTGTATTCTAGCACGAGCGTTATGAGCAAACAACACGGGTCAGCCGGACCCAATCGTCCAGATCCAGAGTTTCGGCACGGACATCGGGGCTAATTTCGGCCTTTTTTAAAATCGCTTCTATTTCAGGCTTCGATAGCTTTAGACCCCCGGCCAAACTACTGCGCAGTTTTTTACGTTTTGATGAGAATCCGGCTTTTACTACTCTAAAAAAATCTATTTCTTTAGCATCGGTAATAAAAGATGGGTCTCTGGATTTTAAAATAACCACTTGACTATCGACTTTTGGCGCTGGTGTGAATAATTCTGCTGGAATGATATTACCTAGTGTTACCTCTGCAAAGACCTGGGCGCTAACCGACAAGATACTCATTCTGCCTGGTTTCGCAGCCAGACGCTGTGCCACCTCCTTTTGAACCAACAAGACGGTCGTCTTGGGCTTGTTTTGGGCTGTCATTAACATCTGGATAATTTTATTCGTGATGTAGTAGGGAATATTAGCGACAACTTTATAGCCAGACGGAAGATCCGATAAATCAAATTTTAGAATGTCGTCTGAAATGACTTGCAGATTTTTTCCCGGAAACTGAGCGGGTAATTTGCGAGCTAGCTCACTGTCGAATTCAACTGCTACTACCTTTTTGGCTCGTTTTAGAAGTTCACTTGTTAATGTACCCAATCCAGGTCCAATCTCTAATACGGTGTCGTTTTTTGATATTTTCGCATACTCGGCAATATCGGCTAAGACTTCCCGATTGTGCAGCCAGTTTTGGCCTAGTGATTTATTTTGAGCTGTCATTAGCGATATATATCCGGCAAAACAGCCGCTCCACAAACAGGCCACGGTTCCCAGCCGCGGCTGACATAGGTATTGCGCGCCGCCTGGTCTTGCTCAGCCGGGGTGGCATCGGCCGGATCGTAGACACCATACCTATCTGCCCAAGTGCTGTAACTATACTGATAGGCCCCTCGGTAGTTAGGATTATTCTTGTCGGCATAGTTTCCGCCTGATTCGCACGCTCGTAATTTCGCCAGAGCCGCGGCAAAATCACCGCTAAATGACAGTTTTGCACCAACAACCTCAACCTCCTCTACCGGAGGTTTAATCATCAGGCTGGCAATTTCCGTTCTGGAAACCTCTTGACCGTTTTGAACATCGACTTCATAAGTAACGTTTTGACTGCCGTTTACGCCCGGAGTGGTTATATCGACATATCCTACCGGTTGATCGGCATCCTGAATTTCTTGGATACTGAAATTTATAGGCTCGATGTCCGTGACGGTTTGTTTCCCCTCGCGCCAAAGATCAACGGTCATTCCTGAAATAATTTTCGCATCTACGTCCGGTACTACTCGGTCGGCTTTAGTAAGCTTAATCCCTTTTTCGGTTAACATTCCACCAACGGTTGTCGCTTGGGTTCGAACTGTCGCGGTCGTACCATATAAATCAAACTGAAAAGGGGTCGCCCTTTTAATCGTCATCTGCAAACCGGCCCCGTCAACCAGGTCGTCGACGCGAGTTATTGTCGTTATATCTTCTGGGTAGATTACTATGCCGGCACTGGCAGCAATTTGCAGCGGTGTTTGGTAAGGTGTCATAATTTTTTGTCGAACGCTACCATCTATCACGAGAACCGGCCTAGCTCGATAGATATTAATCTGGTAGTCGGACGCTATTAGCTTTTGATTGACATCCGGCTCAACCATGTCACTTTTATCAATCGGTATGCCGGCATCTTTAATCGCATCACCTACGGTCAAGGCTTTGGTTAGTATTATCTTCTCATTACCGCGATCATGGATTGTGACCAACCTGGTAGTTTGGCTGTTGTTTTCACTTTGCGCATATGTGGGGTTAGAAGTCGAAAAAATAGCCGTTAACGTCAAAAAAATAAGCGCAACTGCCAGCGTAGTCACAATTTTAATTGGCCTATGTTTCAAAATACTCATGAATTCTTAATATACCATTAGGTATTAGCCAATTATACCAAAAGCCAACGCTTACCGCTAACAGTTAGAAGGACGGACCTTTTAGTTTATTTGGATCTTATTTAATTTATTGAGGCGGAAACGCCGAGAGACCCTGCGATGCGAAACAGCCTGGGTTTTGTGTCGCTAAACCGCCTGAAGATTGGTTGGTATTTTTAATAATCATTGCATCTTGAACTGCCGGAGGGGCTTCATAAGCAAACGCATACCCCGTTCCTAGACTGTCCCAGGTTGCCTGGCTAAACTGGTATGCCCCGTAATAACCATTGCCTGTATCCTCTTGATAATTTCCACTGGATTCGCAGGTACGCAACTGAAGCAGCCATTCCTCTAGTGAACCACTATAGGCCGATGCCGTGCCGACATCTTCAATTTGAGTAACGGCTGGCTTCACCGTTAAGCTGGCTATCTCAGTGCGTGCGATTTCTTGACCGTTTACTATCGTAACTTCGTAGGTTACGTCGCTAACACCGTTAACGCCGGTAGTAGTAATGTTAAGATAGCCAGCAGCCCTGTCGGCGTCAGCTATTTTTTGAGTCTGGAAAGCTATAGGCTGAGTTACGGTGACCGTCTGCTTGCCTTCGCGCCAAAGATTGACTGTCATCCCAGAGGTAAGTTTTGCACCTACGTCCGGTACTACGCGGTCGTCTTTAGTAAGCTTAATCCCTTTTTCGGTTAACATCCCGCCAACTGTAGTTGCTTGTGTACGAACCGTCGTCGTCTTGCCGTAAAGCGTAAAAATGAAAGGCGTTGCACGGTGGATAGTCAACTGCAGACCAACCCCTTCAGATAAATCGCTGATTGGGTCGATGGTTGTTTTGTCTTCGGGATAAAGTACGATTCCAGCACTAGCGGTAATCTGTTGTGGGGTTTGAAAAGCAGTAATAATTTCTTGGCGAACATTCCCGTCCACAATTAATACGGGCCTTGCTCGATAAATATTAACTTGATAGGTGGATGCGATAAGCTTGTCGTTAAGCGCTGGCTCTACTAAGTCTTTGCCGTCTACAGACATACCAGCTTGCTTTATTGCACCACCGACAGTCGTAGCGTTGGACAGTATAACTTTTTTGATTCCACCGTCGTGAATCGTAACTAAATGGTCGGCTGACGAAGCAGTGACGCTAACCGCATGGGTCACCCCTGATGCGATAATCCCAATCGCAAAGACCAAAAAAAACACCGCAACTATAAGCGCGATTGGGTTGGATGCGTTTCTTCGTATCAATCTATGCATAAAAAAACAACGTACCTCAGGTACTCGTTCTATTATACACGAAATGAAAATACTATGCCTAGATTTTTTCTAAACGAGCATATTCCGCGTTAAGTTTTTTCGTACGCCCATCGTCAAACTTGATGGTCAGTGCGAGACCGTCAACCTCTATTATCTGACCGCACCCGAAGGTTGCCGAACGCACACTCTCACCGACTGTAAATATCTCGTCACTATAGAATTCTTGTTCTTGGTTAAATTTCGGTACCGGCGGAGCTGACAGGGCCACCAGTTCGCCCATATCGGTAATAAAGCGAGATACTGGATTGTAGACTCGTTGACCGAACTGCATGCGACTATCGGCATATGTCAAATGTAATTCCTCACGAGCTCTGGTCATTCCAACATAGGCTAAGCGTCGTTCTTCCTCTAATTCGTCCTGTCCACCATCATAAACTCTGGCGTGAGGCAAAATCCCCTCTTCCATTCCAACAATAAATACAGCCGGAAACTCTAGCCCCTTGGCGGCGTGGAGGGTCATCAATGTAACTTTTTGGCTATGACCATCAGTATCCGCACTTGACATTAGGGCGACTTCTTCTAAAAAGTCAGACAGGGTCACAAAACTTTGAGAGTCCGACAATAGAGAACCGATGTTTGCTTCACGTTCTTCCGCAGAGGGCGTACCGTCAGCAATATAATCTCTATAGCCAACGGCCTTTAATAACCTTTCGATCAGTTCGTTCGGCGTAGCGGTTTCTATGTCAGCTCGTAATGACCTAAGTTTTTGCCCGAGAGTCGATAGGGACGATTTCGCTTTTGCCGTAATCGTACTAGTCTGATCAACGTTTTCGAGGGCAGTAATTATATCCATATTACTTTCTGATTGCCATTGAAAGAATTTTTCAAGGCTCATAGCCCCAATACTTCTGACTGGCACGTTGGCAATTCGGCTGAAACTCATTCTATCTTGCGGTTGATAAATAAGTCGCAAATAAGCGATTATGTCCTTGATTTCCTTACGATCATAAAACCTGACACCACCGACAATTTGATAGGGAATTCTAAAACGTAAAAAGGCTCGCTCTAAGGTATAGCTCTGGGCGTTGGTGCGATACAAAACGGCAAAATCACCGTACTGCCGCGCCCCGATCGTAACATGTGATGATATCCTTTCGGCAACTAAATTAGCCTCTTCGGCTTCATCATAAAGTTCGTGCACTTGAACTGGTGCGCCCGGACCGGTTTTAGTCCATAGTTTTTTATCAGTCCTTTGGATATTTTTTGCTATGACATTACTAGCGGCATCCAAAATATTGCCGGTACTTCGATAGTTTTGCTCTAGTTTAATAACCGCCGTTCCACTAAAATCACGTTCAAAGTTCAAAATATTGGTAAAGTCAGCACCCCTCCAACTGTAAATAGATTGCCAATCGTCACCAACCACGCAAATATTTCTGTCGTCGTTGACCAGCATTTTGACAATGTTGTACTGGGCGGCGTTCGTATCTTGGTACTCGTCAATCAAGACGTGTTTGAACTTTTTTTGCCATTTTTTTCGTATTTCAGGTTGATTATGAAGCAAATTTACTACCTCCAGTAGTAAGTCGTCGAAATCGAGCGCGCCAGCAGTTTTTCTTAATTCCTCGTATTTTTTATAGATTTTAGCGATATTTTTTTGACTTGGCATTTGAGCTGCTGACATATACATGTCAGGATCAACCATTTCGCTTTTTGAATTTGAAATGGCTGCACTTACCGCCCTAGGTTTGATCTCGTTATCGCCGATAGACAAACGCTTCATCACTTGTTTTACTAGCCCTCGCCTATCGTCTTCGTCGTAAATTACAAAGTTCTTTGGTATGCCGATTACCTCACCGTCAATCCTAAGCATACGAACACATATTCCATGGAATGTCCCCATCCACGGCATAAATCCGCGATTAGCACTGTTCTGTCCCAGCAGTACTCCCAATCTCTGACGCATTTCGCGAGCAGCCTTATTGGTAAATGTTACCGCCAGGATCTCGCTTGGGTCAATATTATTGTTAGCTATTAGATATGCAATCCGATGTGTCAGGGTTTTTGTTTTACCACTGCCGGCACCGGCCAGAATAAGAAGCGGTCCAGATGTTATCTGCACCGCTTTAACTTGCGCCGAATTCAGCCCTTCAAGTAAGTCCATTGATATCTATTATAGCCTAAAAGACATGATTAAAGGTTTGGCATTATGTAATAAAAGGTTATAACCCCGGCACCAATGCCGGCGGCGATGATGATAACTATCCAAAGAATCAAAGTCCAGCTGTGTTTCTTTTTGATCGGTTTTATTAGGGCTTTGTGATATGAATCGGTATCATAAATCGCACCACTGTCTCTGTCGCCAGTACTTGGTTTTTCTTGATATTGCTGAGTTATGGAAGTTGCAGCCTTAGGTGTATTATCTACTACTATTGGAACTGGTTTCGTGTCCGGCTCAATCTCGGGCGTTTCTTCGACGGGTGCGACGCTCTGTATTTCTTTTTGGTTTTCAGGAGTTGCTATACTTTCATTGGATTCGATCGTAAGGAGCTTGCCTTGTAGTTCGTCCGGAAGTGATTCGTCTTTTTTCTCCAACAGCTCAGGTGGCTCGTCTGTTGTCGCCGAGGAGTCGTTCGAAAAGGCTCCAAGTGGCCGTTTTTCAACTTTGGCATCCGATAGGAATGGTGTATCAGGCGTATCTTCGGGTTCGGGTTTTTTGTCTAGTTCGCTATCTAAGTCGTCAGAAATCCTGTCGATATCGGCATCTTCGTTGTCGTTTTTGGTGTTTTCCCACACGTCACTCTGGATAGTTGGGCTTGGTAGTTCGGTCTTTTCCGGTTCTGGTGCTTCTAATTCCAAAGGTATTACGGGTTCTTCCGGAACAGTTGCCTGATAGGTTGGTCGTTCTGGGGTTTTCATAGGTGGTCTGCGCATATCTGAAGATGGATGAACAACATCCATAAACTGCCCTGAACTTCGTCGTCCAGCTAGCGCAGGAGTTGCAGCGACTGGTTTATCCATTTGATTGTCGGCTGATTTAACTTGATCGTAATTCGTCGTATCGTCGTTTTCGGACGCCGTATTATTGGTCGCAGAGTTTACCGCCCGGTCAATTTCATCAAAGTCAAAATCTTTATTATCCACCCCTACTCCTTCTTATTCGCCAATGCGCTTTTATGTGCTTTCTCTAGTATTTCATTAAATGCATTAGCGTTCAAGCTCGCCCAGCCTACCAGTAGTCCGTTGACGCCAGGAAGTGCCAAGTAGTCAGTTACGCTATCGCCTGTCACGCTGCCTCCATATAATACTTGGACGGATTCTGCTGCTTTTTCGCCATACATATGTTTGATTTGAGCCCTGACTGCATTTACGGCCGAAATAACGTCGTCCGGTGCAACGGTTATAGGCGTGGAGTCTTTGCCGGCGCTGATTGCCCAAACAGGTTCATAAGCGATGACGACTTTTTCGAGCTCTTCACTCGTTATGTTCGCTAAACCACCGGTCAACTGATCACGAATAACATCATGAGTTTCATTGTTTGCATGCTCCCAGGCGGTTTCACCGATACATAAGATTGGTCGGATATTATTACGAATTGCAGCGGCAACTTTGTTGCGAATATCTTTATCGCTTTCATTAAATACGTGGCGCCGTTCGGAATGCCCTACAAGCGCGAACTGAACGATTCCGCGAAGCTGTGTGGCCGAAATCTCACCGGTATATGGGCCTGAATCGCGCCAATAGAAGTTTTGGGCCGCCAATTTGAATTGTTTGGAGTTAACCTGTAGGCTTAGCGATTGCAACGTTAAAGCCGTTGGCGATAACACAACCTCTAAATCCCGATGAACTTTGACCATTCTGGAGAGTTTATGCAAATACAAACTCGCCTCTTGCATATCAAGGTTCATCTTCCAATTAGCTACGATTAGTTTTTTGTCATTCACCATCTGTTATAAATCGATTATGTTTATCTTTTTTAAGTTTACTCTATTTACTTTCAAGCGTCCAGTTAGGCTAACGACTCATCTCGGTGAAGGCTCGGTTATAGTGGTAATTATTTCTTACCCGAAGAGAAGCTCAAATAACTTCGGGCTGTCGGTGAACAAAAAAGTTTGACCTTTCTCTTAGCTTATAACGAACTTTCTGATTTGCGCCGGTCCAAAAAAGCAAGTATCATAATTTTATAAGTATAAGCGTTTTAAAAAACGGAGGAAACGTGATGGTCAAAAATATTAAATTTAAGTACATTATCACATCAGTAGTTATGGTTGCAGTTGTCGTAACCGGATCAGGTATTTTGGTTAATCATATCAATCAAGCCAACGCCAATAAAACAGTGGCTTGTTCTGAGCAATCGTTGGCAGATTTTACGAAGGCCCAAGCACTAGTTGCTTTTACTAACCAAAGATACGTCGAAGCGAATCTGTTATATAAAGTGGCTGAGAAATTATACCAGCACATCCTTGCAACCAGCACCGACCAATCTACCCGCGATTACGCCCAAAATCAGATAATTGACTGTGAGGCGCAAATTTATATGATTAGCTATCTGGAAAATCAAACACCAAACCAATCGGCGGTTGTCGAAGCATAAAGCTTCAAGAAGTCCGTATCACGCCTTTTTGATTTTAACGTGTTTGGTACTATAATTGCGTCTAGCCTAAGCAAAATAAAAATTAACAAGGAAAATCCACCATGGCAAAAAAGAAAAAAATAGACGACAAAAAAAAGTTAATGTATGTGATACTTTCGGGTGTGTTATTCATACTAGTACTAACGGCCATCGTTACAGCTGGTCAGTTGATTACGCTTGCTAATTGATCTAATAACACCGTGGCTGTATCCGACAAGCCAGCCGCCGATCATCTGAAACAGATGGCGATTAATGACATGCAAAGCAAACCTAACCAAGCACTGCAACTATTCCAAACTGCTGAAAAACAATACCAATACGTGGTAGATAACTCGACCGACCAGGCCGAACGTGACGCTGCCCAAAACGAAATCGTCGACTGCCAAGCTTTAATTTGGTTGATGCAACACCAGTCTTAACAACGCAAAAGTGTTAAATTATTGAAAGTAATACAAGTGATAGGCTGGGATTTTTCCGCTGTCGTATTCGTTTTGAAGTTTAAGCCACTTATTAACCTTGCTCGGGTACCACCCCTGACCCGCTAGCAGTTTGTCGTTTTTATGTTTCTGATAAATTTTTTCATATACGTTAGCCCAATCACCATATGTGTTGTTTGATACGATTCCATCCCCGCCAAAACGCTGATAGTAGTTACATAAAACCACTGGTATATGTAAAAATCCATCTGGATATTTTTCTCCCATAGTCATGGCTAGATCCCAATCTTCAATAGCGTTAATTGCCGGATCCCATCTAATGTCTTCATCGAAGACATCTCTTAAGTGCATGAAGCCGTTAGTATCAAACTGGAATTTCTTCATATAGACATCTTTAAGTGAATAATTTACCGAAGTAACCCCAAAACTATTAACAACCTTAGTCAGTTTTCCGTTTTCATATAACTCTTTGGTGCGTTTGCTGTTTGGAATTCCAAAGACCGCTTTTGGTGTTTTTTCCAACCATTCCAACATAGTCTCCAAATACCTCGGCAGAAGCTCGTTATCGCTATCAAGATAGGCTACCCATTTGCCACAAGATAAAGATACTCCAAGATTCCTTGCCGCTGACGGTCCGCAGTTGTCTTGTTTATGATACCTGATTCTTTTATCTTTAAATGAATCGACAACTTCCCTAGTATCATCAGTCGAGCCGTCGTCAATTACAAGTATTTCCCAGTATTGAAAAGTTTGATTTATCACGCTTTTAATAGCGTTTTTGATAATGTATGCACGGTTGTATGTCGGTATAATAACAGAGACTGTTGGTCGTTTCATTTGTTATATTATTAAGGCTTTTGTGATTATTGCAAGCATTAGCAAAAAATTGGTGATCTCACCGGGAATTGAACCCGGATTGCCAGGATGAAAACCTGGTGTCCTAACCATTAGACGATGAGACCATAATGACAATCGCCAGATGATTGTAACAAAAACCAATAGATTTTACTAGAGGCGACACCTAAGTTTTTAATTCGCTTGTGTTTATCCATAAATGTTATGTTAATACATTGACAATTAGTCGTTTTTGTGATACATTATTTACATCAGTTGTCAAGGTGTGAGACAGGAGTTTTACAGGATAACGGACGCTCGTTAACAAGTCAGATTATTACAGTGCATGTCTGAAAAGACAGGTATTTGTATAGATTTTTATTATCATCCTCTCAGTCGAGAGCAGTACTCCAATTAATCCAAGTGGTTGGTTGGCGCGCTGCTCCCGACCCCTTGGGCGCTAGCAGCTGTGGCATCCTGCCACAACCCCGCCTGAGGGCAATACGAGGAGGATAAAGATGAGACTGTTTTTCCGGGGCCTTTGGCTCCAACTTCGACTGTTCGTCAACTGGCTTCTTCGTCGATACAACCCCGACCTGGACGACGACCTGAGACGCTACAAGGCAGACAAGAAGTTCCACAACGCCGACAAGGCCCGACTACGGAGAAACAAGATGGCTCGTCAAAGAAGGGCCGCGGCCAAAAAGGCGAAAGCCAGAGAGGCAACGCAGACCCAGAGGACGCCAGCGACCACACCTCGCAGACGGAAACCTTCTACAAGCAACAAGAAGGCCGTGAAGTCTCACGTGTGGAGTGCAAAAAGCCTTCTCTTGGTAACGGTCGTGGTGGTAGCGGCGGCTGCCGCAACCACGCTCGTCGTGAACTCGTTGAGTCACGATCAAGCGAAGGTTGTGGCTGTCAGCCAAAGCCCCACAACCAACGCAAGCCCGTCGACAACGCCATCCTCAGCTTCGCTGACGACGCAAGTCGCAGGCAACACCTGGAAGATGGCTTACGGCGACTACTTGCACAACCGCTGGTTCGGCAACGGCATCGCCGCCATCCGAACCGCCAAGACAAAGACGCAGGCCGCTAACGCAGCCAACGTCTGGCTCAGCCGAGTACAGCTCGACCCCATCCTTTTGGCTGGGGCAACGCAAATCTTCCTGAACAAGAACGTCCAAGCGGCGTCACTGATCGGGAAGAATCATCTGGCTACCCTCAAGGCAGCCCAGCTGGTCGCAGAACTTCAACTCGTGTTCGCCAATTCCAACTTCAAACCCGCTTACGCGCCGACCAACGGAACGAAAAGCGGCGTCGATCGCGGAC
>CAZQGW010000006.1:0-39093 GCA_964593165.1 uncultured Saccharimonas sp. (SeqCode)
AGAATCTCTTTTTAGAAACTGGATGGTACCGTTCGCAATAAGCGAATTCCAGTAGCTAAAAGGAGACTTTTTATTTTAAGAAAGGCAACAACATGAAATTCAAGTCCGGAACCAGAAGAAAATCAATCGAATATGAGAAGGATTTGGTTAAGAAATGGAAAAACAATAAGACTTTCGAGAAGTCGGTAGATTTTAGGTCAATTGATAATTCTTACGTTTTTTACGATGGTCCACCGTTTATTTCTGGCACACCACATTATGGGACGCTTTTGCCTAGCGTGGTCAAGGATGCAATTCCGCGCTATCAAACGATGAAAGGTAAGCGTGTTGAGCGTGTTTGGGGTTGGGATTGTCACGGTTTACCTGCAGAAAATTTCGTCGAAAAGAAACTTGGCATTAAGGATCGTCATGAAATTGGTACAAAAATAAGTTTAGCTGATTATATTACTACAGCCCGCGAAAGTATGGTGCAGACTAGCAGCCTTTGGGAGGACACGGTAGATAGGATTGGAAGGTGGGTCGATTTTGCTGGCGGCTATAAAACCATGGATAAAAACTATATGGAATCAGTTTGGTGGGCCTTCAAGGAGTTGTATGAAAAGGGTAAAATCTATGAAGGCGAAAAGGTATTAATGTATGATACGCAGTGGGCTACTCCGCTATCCAAGGCTGAAGTTACTATGGATACCGGCGCATACGTTGAGGTAACCGATCCTAGTGTTTACGTAAATTTTAAACTCGTCGACGAAGATACGACACTCCTTGTCTGGACGACCACTCCGTGGACACTACCCGCCAATACAGCCATTGCCGTCAATAAGGACATGACATATGTGGAAGTGGAGCTCGACGACGGGGTAAGGTTTGTTCTTTCGGATAATTCGCTCGACGCGGTTCTGACGGATGAGAAACATAACAGTCTAAACTATAAAATACTTCGTACCATAGAGGGGAAAGATTTGATTGGGAAGTCTTATGAACCTCTTTTTGGTGACCGTGGTAAAAATGCACAAAAAATTTGGTCGGCGGATTTTGTTTCGACCGATTCTGGAACGGGCATTGTGCATATTGCTCCTGCATACGGAGAAGACGACTTCAATTTGGGTCAGGAGAATAAAATACCAATTGTGCACGTTTTGGATGAATTTGGTAAATTTACTGAAACTGAATGGAAGGGCGAAGACGTTTGGGAGATTAATAAAACAATAGCTAAAACATTGAACGATCGAAATATTGTTTGGAAGATTGAATACATACAGCACGAATATCCACACAATCCACGAACTGGCAACAGATTAATGTACCGAGCTCATCCAAGCTGGTTTATGGATATTGACGGTCAACGCACTCAAATGCTTGTTGAAAATACAGAGCATATCAATTGGTTTCCTAAGCACATTAAGCATGGTCGATTCGAAAAAACCATCGAAACAGCGCCCGACTGGAACCTATCACGCGATCGTTTTTGGGCAACTGCCATGCCAGTTTGGAAGGGTGTTGATTCGAACGGTAAAGAGCTAGTTAAGGTTGTTGGCAGTTATGCCGAGCTAAAACGATTGAGTGGTATCGAGCTTGAGGATTATCATCGCCCATGGGTTGACGACATCACGTTTGAAATCGACGGAGTTAAGTATATGCGTATTGACAAAGTATTAGACTGCTGGTTTGAAAGCGGGAGTATGCCATTCGCTCAATTTCACTATCCGTTCGAAAATGTCGAAAAGTTTGAGAAAAACTTCCCAGGAGATTTTATTGTTGAATACGTCGGTCAAGTTCGCGCCTGGTTCTATTACGTTCATACCGTCAGTGTAGGCCTTTTTGGTCATAATGCCTACAAAAACGTTATTGTAACCGGTACGATTGCCGGCAATGATGGGCGCAAAATGAGTAAAAGTTACGGAAACTTCACGGATCCGAACGAACTAATGGATAAATATAGCGCTGATAGCCTACGCTTTCTGTTATTATCGAGCACCTTGTTGAATGGTGAAGACTATAGCCTACAAGATAAAGACGTGGGGGATGTAGCCAGAAAACTAAGCATGGTTTGGAATATGTACGATTTTTTCACCATGTATGCCGAGGTTGATAGGTGGGAATTCGATGGTAATCTGGTTGATCCAACCGAACAATTAGATGCACCACTTGATCTGTGGATTATTAGCAGAACACACCAGCTAGTTCGAGAGGTTGAAAAGTATATGGATACCTATGATATTCCAAATGCGATGAAGCCGATTCTACCGTTTATCGAAGACGCTAGTAACTGGTATGTACGTCGCAGTCGACGACGCTTTTGGAAGGCTGGTGACGACTATGATAAAAACAACGCCTATAGTACGCTGCATTATGTATTAGTGCATCTGAGCGTGGTACTAGCGCCATTTACGCCGTTTTTGGCCGAAGAGCTCTATCAGAAGCTAACCGGCGGCGAAAGCGTCCATTTGTTGGATTGGCCAAAGGTAGGGCATGTTAATGAATTGGCTGTGGATGAGATGGATAAAGTGCGAGATTACGTAAATCAGGGATTAAGCGTCCGTGCTAAAGAACACTTAAAAGTTCGTCAACCGCTAGCGAGTGTTACCGTCCCAAGTCTTGGTAAATTCGTAGATTTTGAGGATATCTTGAGAGAAGAACTTAATGTAAAAAGCGTGAAACTTGGCGATGAATTCGCGATTGACTTGGTCATTACTCCGGCACTGAAGAGCGAAGGTATTGCCAGAGAAATCATCCGTCATATTCAAAATGCGCGCAAAAACGCGGGACTAAATATTGAAGATAGGATAGAGCTTTCACTAATTACCGATGTCGATGAGATAAGGCGAGCAATCAAGGGCCACATGAAGATAATCATGGACGAAACGCTCGCTACGGAATATTCCGATTCAAAAATAAAGAACTTTCAAGTCGACGTTATCATCGAGGGTGATCGTTTAATAATCTCTCTTCAAAAAGCATAATGACACTTTCCTAGCAGGGGTGAATTATTGACTTTGTTGACTTTTTATGCTAATATAGAAAAGTAAAGGTAAAAAACAAAAAAAATGTCTGAATTGAATTATCTACAGTTTCAACCAATTGACGACTCAGCGTCGGACGACACTCTTGACCAGCATCTTCATCAAGACGAAATTGTTTTAGACGATGGTATCGACGAGGAGCAGCTTGATCACTATTGGGACGAGGTTGTCCAAGACATTCACCAGGATCCAGATTGGTTCACTTTTAGTGACGAATAAAGCTATACTTAATCTGTATGACCGACAATGAGTTTGACGAATTAATTACAAAGGCAATGAATGAGTTGCCTCAGAAATATATTAAAGGATTACAAAACGTTGCAATCGTTATGGCCGACAATCCAACCAACGAACAGATACGAAAAATGCGCCTCAACAATGGACGAATTTTGTTGGGTCTATATGAAGGAATACCGTTGACACAGCGGGGTTCAAACTATAATTTTGTTTTACCAGACAAAATTACACTTTTTAAGAACTCGATTCTTTCCGTAACCCACAACGACACAGAACTATTTGAGCAAATAAAACGAACCCTCTGGCATGAGATTGCACACTATTACGGGCTAAATCATAAAAGAATCGACGAAATACAAAACAAATAAATTAGCGACGAGGTCTCGCTTTTTATCCACAAGTGTTTTATATTAGTAATATCGTGAAAACGAAAACAAAAACAAAAAAACAACTTAAGTCAGTTATAAAAAACGTAAAATATAACGCAAGACTAATTGTTGTGCCACACAAAAAGAACGGCTATCGTCCTCATTTAATACGTTTTTCAGGAATCCTAGCTATATTAATAGCGGTTATTGGCATGCAGCTGGGCTATAACGGGGCTAGGACCGGAAACGTATTGGGTGTCGAGTCGGACATAACAATTACCTCGTTATTTAATCAAACCAACGTTTATAGAGAAGAGGTGGGCGTTGGTGCACTTAATCTAAGCAGTAAACTTGATCAAGCAGCTTACTTGAAGGCACAGGATATGTTCGCGAAGCAATATTGGGCCCACGATTCCCCAGACGGCGTGGAGCCATGGGCGTGGTTCGGCGATGTAGGTTATAATTACAACGAAGCGGGCGAGAATTTAGCAAAAAACTTTTCAACTACCAACGGCGTAATGACCGCGTGGATTAATTCACCAACCCACAGGGCAAACATCGTCAACAAGGATTACAAGGATGTTGGTTTTGCTGTTGTAAGTGGAACTTTGGATAAGAAACCAGCGACTTTGGTAGTTGCATTTTACGGGGATCCCGCTAGTGGTGCTGTTGCGAGCACGAGCTCCGGATCAGGTGCGAATTTCTCAGAATCATCACAAACCAATCAGCCGAATATTTTTACCCAGTTTGCGATAGCTACACAGTCAATTACGCCGGCTGTTATGGGGTCACTGGCGCTGCTGATGGTTGGAGTTGTTGTGGCTGTTATCACGCACAAAAACCGCCATAGACTGTCAAGGAAATTAAAGCAATCCTGGTATCGTCACCATGGCCTATATAAGGCTACGGGGTTTATTTTTCTAGGTTTATTCATTATATTTTTGTATGGTGGTGGGCAAATTTAACTATGGTATATATTCGCGTTGCAATCGATGTCCACATCTGTTATAATCGGCAGTTGATTAGTTTAAAGTAATAAGGAATTATAAATGTTAAAAGCAGTTGTTAAGATTGGCGGGAAGCAGTTCATTGTTGCCGAAAAAGAGACCCTGTTGGTCGACCTGTTGCCAGAGGGAACTAAGGAACTGGAGCTTGATGCGCTATTGGTTATTGACGGTGAGAACACTAAAGTTGGTAAGCCAACGGTTAAGGGCGTTAAGGTGGTCGCCAAGGTTGTTGAGGACTTAGTTAAAGGTGAAAAGATTAGAGTTATCCGCTATAAAGCTAAAAAGCGTGTCCACAAGGAAAACGGCCATCGTCAAAAATATAGTAAAATCGAGGTTATCTCGATTAAATAACCAAATTTAAACATACGAAAAATCTCTGGTGACTGCCAGAGGTTTTTTATACGCTCATGTTATAATGTATGGAAAGAGAAGGGAATATCAACACGTGGCAACTGTAGTTTCGGTAACTAATCAAAAAGGTGGAGTTGGCAAGACTACCACTGCTGTTAACTTAGCGTATTACATGGCAAAAACAGGCAAAAAAACCTTATTAATTGATTTTGACCCACAGGGAAACGCGACCAGCGGGCTCGGCATTAATAAGCAAGACTTAATATTAACAATGGCCGATGTGGTAATGGGGCAGGCAACCATCGAGCAGGTTGTAATACAGATGTCCAATAAGAATTTTTTTCTTGCACCATCCACTCCGCATCTTGCAGATACTGAGGTTCAACTAGCGCAAGCTGAAAGACGTTTTTCGAGGTTGAAGAATGCAATTGAGTTAAATACGGGTGAGTATGATGTTGTCATAGTAGACAACCCGCCAAGTCTTAGTTTGTTGACGGTTAATGGTATTGTTGCCGCTAAATACATATTAATACCCGTACAGGTAGAATTTTACGCACTTGAAGGGTTAGGCCAGCTTCTAGAAACGATGAAGCTTGTCAGAAAGGGTATGAACCCAACTCTTGAGCTTTTGGGCGTGTTGCCGACCATGATGGACGTCAGAACTACCCTGGGGGGGCAGGTTTATCAGGAAATACTGAAACATTTCCCTGGGAAAGTATTAGAAACAATAATTCCGCGGAATGTCCGCTTAGCAGAAGCACCGAGTCATGGACTGCCTATTGGGGCATACGATAAGTTTTCCAAGGGTGCAAGGGCCTATAAGGCGTTGACAAAGGAGGTTATGAGCCGTGCCAACATCTAGAAATAAAAACACCAAAAGAGGGCTTGGCCGCGGATTTGAGAACCTAATACCAACTGATTTGTTGGACGAATCATTTGACCCAACTGTGTCTCAAGACCGACAAGTAAGCGAACTTCGACAGATAAAAATTGATCAAATTATCGTTGATCCAGACCAACCGCGAAAACAATTCGATCAACCTGGTATTGAGGAGTTGGCGGAATCAATTAACGAACACGGCGTGCTGCAACCAATTATAGTAACACCTCATAAGGGGGGCTATCAGGTTGTTGCGGGAGAACGTCGATTGCATGCTTCACGAATTGCGGGAATCGACAAGATACCGGCACTCGTCAGGACACTAACTAGTCAGCATAAGCTAGAAATATCTTTGATTGAAAATCTGCAGCGCAAAGACCTAAACGATATGGAAACAGCGACAGCCTATATGAAACTTCATAATCAGTTTAATATGAGTCTGGAACAAATTGGCAAAAGAGTCGGTAACAAGTCAATCGGTACGGTCAGCAATAAGATGAGGTTGTTGAAACTGCCAAACTTTGTGCAGAAAATGATCGTAGATGGCTCCGTTACAGAGGGACAGGTCAGGCCGCTAATAGGTCTGGATGAGCTGGTAATTAAAAAGGTCATGAACAAGATTGTCCGAGAAGATTTAAGCGTCCGAAGGATCGAACAAATAATTGTCGATTATAAAAAGAATCGTACTGATTCGAAAATGTCTACAGAGCGTCAAATTAAAGAACAGCCATATAGAAGTCAACTTAAACGCATCCAAAATCATCTTAAAACGGAAGTTAGCATCCAAACCAACGCAAAAGGGGCTGGTAGGATTACGATAAGATTTAAAGACGAAGAAGAGTTTGATCGTCTTCAAGATCTACTAGGATGAGTTAAAAAGTACGGATTTTATTTAGCGGAAATATCCTGAAACTGACTGGTCCTACAACGTCGTAAAGTGGTATATACCCTAGGCCATTGCGTGAATCGAACGAAAACGAGTCTTGGCGGTGATCACCAGATACAAACAACGAGTCGCTTGGTACGGTCCAATCTCCACTGCCACTAGTTGGACTGCCGGGCTCGCCATGGTTATATTTATCAGGATTAAAGCCATTAGGGTTCTCTTTATTATATACGGTGTAATGACCATCTTTTAAAACAACCCGTTCGCCCGGAAGGCCAATTACACGCTTTACTATATATTCGTCGCCGATGCCGTCTGTAAATTTTGGGTTTCTGAAGACTATGATTTGACCCCGATTTGGGACGTAGCTTTTATTTTCGAGTTGAGCAATAGTAACAGGTATACGATTAACAATAAGCCTGTCACCGGTGTACAGGGTGGTTTCCATACTCGGGCCTACGACACTGAAGCTGCGAAAGATGAAAGTGTTAATAAATAACGTACCTATTAAAACGAAAACGATAAAAATAGTAATATTTATCGCATCTTTTGCGAACGGATGACGTTTCAAGAATCCTGCTTCCATAAATAACTACTATACACGATTTAAGATTGTATCGATAGCCATTAGGGGGGCTGATTGTTTTAATATATTCCAAAGTTCGGTATAGTAGTGTGAGTATTTATGAAAAAACGACAATCCTCGGTTGATGGATTTATTCCCAGACACTCCGGGAACAATTTAGGTGAAGCCTCGCCTAGGGATGCTCAAGACAGCGTTTTTAGCGCATACAGTGAGAAAAAATCGCAAACGGACGACGAAAACACGATACGCCAAATAGGTAAGCAGCAAACCGGTATTGGTATAAGACGCTCGGATATTGACGGATCGCTTCGAGACATCGACGATGTCCAAGATACATCCAGGGGACCCTCTCGGAAGCAGAGGCGTCGGCTGAAAAAAATGGCCAAAAAACCGAAGGGCAAAATAAAAAGAGTACTTAAATGGTTCGTAATATTGCTTATAATCGCTATTCTTTCAACTTCCGGACTTCTCGCATATAAGTTTTTTGCCGCTGGCGGTAATATTTTTCAAGGTAGTTTGTTCGATATTTTCCAAAGCCAAGCACTGAAGACGGACAGTAACGGGAGAAGCAACTTCCTGATTTTAGGTACAACCGAAGATGACCCGGGTCATCCAGGATCTAATCTGACGGATACAATGATGGTTTTAAGTATTAGTCAGAAGGATAAGGACGCCTATATATTCAGCGTTCCTCGTGACCTGTATGTGCAATATGGAATGGCTTGTGCGTCTGGCTATGAAGGTAAAATCAATGTGTATTTCAGTTGCGCGAACGGTGGTATCGACAGCGCTGCCGAACAAGATAGGCTGGCTAAAACCCAAAATTTTGTCGGTAATATCTTCGGAATGGATATACAATATGGAATTCATGTAAATGAGACGGTCGTTAAAGAAGCGGTAGATGCTGTTGGCGGGATAGATGTTGATATTGTCGGTGACGGCGCCCCCGGTATTTTAGATAGGAATTTTGACTGGCGATGCAATTACACTTGTTACTTAGTGAAATATACCAACGGCGTTCATCATTTGGACGGTTTGGCCGCTATGTATCTGTCAATGGCAAGGGGAGACACGGCACCAACCTATGGTCTAGCGCAGTCCAACTTTGATCGCGAAAAAAATCAGCAAAAAATTCTAATAGCACTGCGAAACAAGGCGATGAGTACTGGAATACTCACTAACATAGGAGCTATTGCTAAACTGATAGATACACTAGGTAGTAATTTAAGAACAAACATTCAAACAAACGAAATTAGAACCCTCATGCAGGTTGCAGGTGATATAAAAACTAACAATATTCATATGCTAAGCCTAATCGACGGAAACACTTCTGTTGTAACGACTGGAAATTATGGCGGGGCGAGTGTTGTCATGCCGTCTGCAGGAATATATGACTATTCAGGGATACAGGCGTATATAAATAAAAACCTGAATAAAGACCCTATCGCTAAAGAGGCCGCACCAATCGTAGTACTAAACGGTACGGATAAGGCAGGGCTTGGACAAGCCAGGGCTGACGTCCTAACAAAAGACGGCTTTAATATCGTCGATGTAAATAATGCACCAACTGGCATATATGATCCTGTTGAGATTTACCAAATTAGTAGTGGCGACACCGCAACAGCGAAAAAACTGACCACTTTGTACGATACAACTATTAAAACAATCCCTCCACCGGTAAAGGTCGACAGTACGGTGCGTTTTGTAATAATTTTTGGAGCCACAGGCTAACATATTGACCACTTAGACGTGCTATACTGGCTATTGTTATGGAGTTTTTGAAAACTATAAAAAAAAGAAGATCACTGCTAAGTGAAATAGTCTATATCGCTTTGAATATAGGCATAGCTATATTGTTGATGATTATTATTCGTACTACCGGGTCTTTCTTGTTAGCTTTCGCGATTGTTTTGCTGGGTAAGTGGAGGATTTTTGCGGTTAGGCCAAGATTCTGGTTTGCAAATATACAAGCAAATCTTGTTAGCATTATTGTGAGTATTAGTTTTGTTGTATTTCTGTATGCGGCAGCCCTTGGAAATGTTAGTAGCACTCAGGTTCTAATAATTCAATCGATTTTAGTTCTTCTTGATATAATCTGGCTGCTATTCCTGAAATCTCAATCGAAGCGGATATACATCGTCGCACAGGCGGGCGTTGCCTTATTTGTTGGTATCACATCAATATTTTATATGTCGTATAATTGGATAGCTTCAATTGCAGTTCTTCTGACTTGGCTTGTCGGTTTTGCTACCGCTAAACATGTGTTAGGCAGTTATGATGACGAAAGCCACGGTGTCCTGCTTAGTTTAATTTGGGGATTAGTATTAGCGGAGATTGGTTGGTTGGCATATCACTGGACAATCGCATACCACATACCATTTGTTTCAAATATGCTTTTGCCTCAGGTATCAATAGTTGCGCTGTGTTTTGGATTTTTAACCTACAAATCATATGACTCATATTACCATCATCAGCGCATCAGAGTTAACGACATATTACTGCCTTTAATATTTACCGTCGGTATCGTAGGTGTGCTTATTCTACTATTTAACGGTGTTAGTACGGGCATTTCCTAGTTTTTGAAAACTCATACAGTAGTTTCGATTTAGTAGATTTTTAAAACGGTGTTTTTTTGCAAAATTTAACAGTGAAGCGTGCTGAATTGGGTCGGCTTCGATTATCAAATAGCCATCGTTGGGCAGGCGTTTTGAAGCTTGGATGATTAGGTTTTTGATAATTTTAAGCCCGTGTTCTTCAGCAAATAGGGCAACTCTAGGTTCGTAATTCGTTTCTGGCGAGCGCTCCCAGTCTATATCAACATATGGTAGGTTGGCAATTATTACTCTCGGTTTTAATCGGTATTCTTTCAATAAATCGCTTTTTAACGTATTAACTCTTACCGATAGTTTTTTTGCGTTTTGTTTTGCGATTTCCAGAGCTTTGTCGCTAATATCAGCTAGTGTTACATTCAAAGATGGCAGCTCGAGTTTAGCGGTAATACCAAGGCATCCACTGCCGGACCCAACGTCAACGAGATTAATTTTATCTGTATTCGTTATAAAGTCGCTAACGATAATTCTTAGTAGGTCAATGATATCCTCGGACTCTGGACGGGGAATTAGCGTATCGACGTTTACGATAAACTTTCTCCCATAAAAATATTTATAGCCAAGCACGTACGCAATCGGCTCGTATTTTAATCGTCTTTGAAGTATTGAATTTGCCAATTTAATTGATTCTGGGTTCATTAATACATCATTATGTGCGTGCAGATATGTACGTGGTTTATCTAAAATGCTCGTTAATATTAACTCGGCATCAAGCCGGGCGCTTGTTATGCCGACATCGCTGAGGCGATCGCCGGCGGTCTTAAGCCACGCATTAATTACTGGCGTTTGTGGCAGTAAGTTCGCGTTCATAGCTTTGCAAGTGTTCGATTAAATCATCAATATCACCATTCATAGCACCTGTAACGTTACTGCGGGAATACCCGATACGGTGGTCGGTGATTCTGTCTTGGGGAAAATTATATGTACGAATCTTTTCACTACGGTCGCCGGAACCGATAAGGCTGCGTCGTTTAGCTGTTTCTCTGGCGATTTCTGCATCGATTTTTTGTTGAAGCAGCCTACTTCGAAGAACGCTTAGGGCCTTCTCTTTGTTTTTTATTTGCGATTTTTCGTCTTGGTTTGTGACTACCATTCCGCTAGGGATGTGGGTGATTCGGACGGCGCTGTCGGTTGTGTTGACGCTTTGACCTCCGTGACCGCTTGCATGAAAAATATCGATCCTAAGATCAGCTGGGTCTATTTGAATATCAACATCTTTCGCTTCCGGCAATACCGCAACGGTTGCGGTACTGGTATGTATGCGTCCTTGGGATTCTGTTGTGGGAATGCGTTGGACGCGATGAACGCCGGATTCAAATTTAAGTTTTGCGTATGGGGTGTCGCCCTTTACACTGAAGATTACTTCCTTATATCCACCTGTATCGTTGGCGTTTTCGCTAATAATTTCTGACTTGAGGTTGTGAGACTCGCAATAACGCAAGTACATTCGATACAACTCCGCAGCAAACAGACTAGCTTCATCACCTCCAGCGCCGGCGCGGATTTCTACGATGACGTTTTTCTCGTCATTCTCGTCCTTTACTGATAGTATTTCGAACAACTCGTCTTCGATTTTTTGAAGTTGCTCGGAAATCTTCTCAACTTCATTTTTTGCAACTTCGGCTAGCTCATCGTTGCCGTATGACAACTCTACGGCTTCAGATAATTGTCCCTCTAGGTTGTGGAGTAGGCTTGTTTTTTCGAGTATGTTGTCCAATTCGTTAAGCCTACGGTGTTTTTTGGAATAATCCGGGTCGGAATAGGCAGACGGCGTTGACAAAAGCGAACCAAGCTCGTCGCGTTCGAGCTGTAACTCAGCATTGTTTAGAGTGATCTTGGCCATAGCTTTTCCTCCATAGTTTATTGTAACAAAAAAGAGATTAGCATTACGATAATCTCTTTTAGAAAACGATTACTATCTCTCGGCTTTTTTAGCTTTTGAGATTTTTGCTTTTTTAGCCTTGTTCGCAAGAGCTTCTTTGCGAGCTTCTGCGGCAGCGAATTTTGCCTTATAGCGGTCAACACGACCCTCGGTATCGATAATTTTCTCTTCGCCAGTAAAGAAGGGGTGGCTAGCCGAAGATATATGAACCTTGACCAGTGGGTATTCATTGCCATCGTCCCACTTAATAGTTTCTTTGCTCTGTGCGGTAGATCTTGTTAAGAACTGGAAACCAGCCACATCATCGCTGAATACGACTGGACGATAATCACTTGGGTGTAAATTTGTTTTCATAATCCGAACTATTGTATCTGTTTTTAAGAGAAATGTCAAAGGTTAGACTACCTATTTGGGAAATTACGCAAGGAGAGTACAATTTGTCTATGAAACAGAAATATAAGGTGGTGCTGTCCGTATTCATTGCGGTTTATGAAAATAGAGTGGGTCATACTGAAATACTTCTGCATAGGCGTATTAACACTGGATTTCGTGACGGATACTACGACATGCCCAGTGGCATGTCGAGCCTGACGAAATGCCCGTTTTGGCTGCGGTCAGGGAGTTAAAGGAGGAGACGAACTTGGATGTCTATCCTGACGATCTTGAGCTTTTTCATATTAGGTCAAACGAGACAGACACGCCAGAAAGTCCATATTTATACTTGTTTTTTAGGGCTGATAAAACAAAATGTCGAGGTATGTTTAGGATTAATGAGCCGAAAAAGTGTGATGACATGAAGTTTTTTGATAAAAATGATTTGCCCAAGCTGATAACCCAAGCCTCGCTTGTGGCTATCAGCAGCCTTGATTCAGACTCAGTTCTTTTTTCGAAAACGCAAACACCTTGAATTTTTTCGCTTAAAGAGCTAGAATGGTCCTGTAATACAATTAACGAAACAACCTATGCGGTAACTCCTGATAAAATCGGACGCATAGGCAAAGGAAAAGGAGTTTAAGAGATATGGCAGTTGATGTCGATATAAAAGCCCTGTTTGAGTCGGGAGTGCATTTTGGTCATAAAACCAGTCACTGGAACCCAAAGATGGCTAAATACATTCATAGTAAGCGTCAAGAAAGTCACATTATTGACTTAGAGCAGACGGTTAAAGGTCTAGAAATAGCGTTACCTTTTTTAACGCGAGTTGTTGCAAATGGTAAGCAGGTTCTGTTTGTAGGTACAAAAAAACACACGAAGGATATAATCAAACAAATTGCTATTAATACAAAACAGCCCTACATGACCGATAGATGGTTGGGCGGTACCCTAACAAACGTAGCAACTATCTCTCAGCAAATCAAAAAACTTAAAGATTTGGAAAAGAGAATGGCATCCGGTGATTTGGAAAAGCGTTATTCAAAACTTGAAGTTCAACGATTTCAAGAAGAAATTGATGATCTCAATACTAAATATGGTGGTATTAAGGAACTAAACGGCAAACCGGGTGCTTTGATGATTATTGACGTAATTGGCGACGCCAATGCTATAAAAGAGGCGAAATCATTGGCTATCCCCGTGGTTGCAATTGTCGACACAAATGCCGACCCAACCATGGTAGATTATGTTATACCAGGGAACGATGACGCCATTAAGGGAGTTCAGCTTATACTTGATTATGTAAGCTCTGCTATTTCAGAAGCAGACCATGCTGTGAAAGCTAAGGTTGACACGGTTGCTGATAAAAAAACCGACAAACCAGAGGAGAAATAATATATGAACGTATCTATTGATGACATAAAAAAACTTAAAGAGTTATCTGGAATTGGTTTGACTGATGCTAAGGCTGCGCTAGTAAATGCAAAGGGTGATTTTGATAAAGCCTTAGCGGAACTTCGCAAAAAAGGCGTTACAAAAGCTGAGAAAAAAGGCGATCGCGAAGCTAGGCAGGGTATTATAGACGGCTATGTCCACAATGGCCGCATCGGTGTTTTAGTCGAAGTTAATTGCGAAACCGATTTTGTTGCCAGGACGGACGGATTCAAATCGTTTGTTCATGAAATTGCCCTACAGGTTGCCTCTATGTCTCCGGTTTATGTTAGTGAAGAGGATATTCCAGCAGGTGAAATGAAAAGAGTAAGGGACGAAGCTACGGAACGAGTTAAGGCGGAAGGAAAACCCGCCGAAATCGCCAAGAAGATCGTCGTTGGACAGGTCAAGAAGTATTTTGCCGAAAAGGTTTTACTAGAACAGGCGTATATCAGGAATGAAAAGCAAACCGTAGCCGATTTTGTCAAAGAAAACATCTCCAAAACTGGCGAAAACCTTATCATTCGCCAGTTTAAGCGCATAGAGCTTGGTGTCAGCGAATAACCACTCCAGCTTTTGTTAAATACCACATAGGGATTATGTAGTTATTTTGTTACAATATATACATGTTTGATACGAAACCATACGAAGAGAAATTTAACCAAACCATTAACAGGTTCGAGGAAGAGCTAAAAAAAGTTCGTACAGGCAGGGCTCACCCGAGCCAGCTGGACGGAATAAAGGCGGAAGTGTATGGTGTATTGATGCCATTGAATCAAATCGCTAGTATTGCTGCACCTGAAGCCCAAATGCTACAAATTACGCCGTTTGATCCGAGTAATATTCAAGCGATTACATCGGCCATTCGCACCGATCAAAACTTAGGACTAAACCCGAGTGACGATGGGCATACAATTCGGGTGCCGGTTCCTGCATTGACAGAAGAGAGGCGCAAAGCCCTGGTCAAACAAACGGGTGAAAAAGTCGAAGAGGCGCGTATAGCGCTTAGAAACATTCGCCAAGACGCGTTAAAAGAGGCAAAACGTAAAAAAGAGCAAAAGGAACTAACGGAGGATGATATTAAACGCATCGAAAAGGATATTGATGGAAATGTGGTTAGCGCTAACGCCAAGATTGATGGATTATTCTTAATTAAAGAGAGAGATATCTTAAAAATATAATGACCGAACGAGCTATTCCGAGGCATATTGGCTACATTGTTGATGGCAATCGACGCTGGGCGAGGCAACAAGGACTTCCTGTTTATGAGGGTCACTTAGCGGGTTACAATACTCTTCAAGAGATTATCACGGAAACGTTCGATCAAGGTGTTGAGTTTGTCTCGGCCTATGTTTTTAGTACGGAAAACTGGAAAAGGAGTAAATCAGAGGTCAATAAATTCATGGGGCTGGTACTTCGTTTTTTGACTTCGGATTTACCAATCTTCGAAAAAAAGAATATAAGATTGAAGATCCTTGGATCCCGTCAGAATGTTAGTCAAAAAATTATAAAAGCGATAAACAACGCTGAGGAAAAAACAGCGAAAAACACATCAGGGACGTTTGCCGTTTGCTTCAACTACGGTGGTCAATCGGAGATAGTCGATGCCGTAAAGAAAATCATTGAATCAGGGGTATCCGTAGACGATGTGACAGAAGACTTAATCAGTCAAAATCTTTACTGCCCGGAGGTTCCTCCGCTTGACCTAGTTGTTAGGACTAGTGGCGAAAAAAGGACATCAAATTTTATGTTATGGCGTTCAGCCTATAGTGAAATCATGTTCATCGACAAGCTGTGGCCAGATATGGACACAGACGACGTTAACGAAATCATAAAAGCCTTTAGCGAGCGAAACAGGCGTTTTGGGGGCTAGATGGGGCTAATAATTGGGATAATAATTGGGCTATTTATCTTGGTCTTTTTAGTTACGGCTCACGAATTGGGACATGCTATTGTGGCAAAGCACAACGGCGTAGTGGTTGAAGAGTTTGGAATCGGTCTCCCGCCTCGTGCTTGGGGTAAAAAATTAAAAAACAAAACCCTCTTCTCTTTAAATTGGCTACCAATCGGAGGTTTCGTAAAACTACAGGGTGAAAATGACGCTGCGAACAAAAAAGGTGACTATGGGTCTGCAACAGTCTCTCAGAAAACAAAAATACTATTTGCAGGTGTGACTGCGAATTGGATAGTCGCCGCCGTATTGTTGTCAATCCTAGCTTTGTTTGGGTTACCCAAAGTGTTACCTAATCAATTTTCAATCCCTACTGACGCACAAATAATAAGTAAACCCGTAGAAATAACAAGCATCACTCCTGGGTATCCCGCAGAACTATCTGGCTTAAAAGCTGGTGACAGTATAGTAAAGTTTGCTGGTAGAAGCGTACCAACCGTAGACGACCTACTTAGTACTATTAAGCAAGATATAGGTAAGAATGTACTAGTAGAATATAGTCGCAGTGGTGCAGACCGTACAGTCGCAGTGAAGCTAAGAGATGTTCCTGGAAAAGAAATACTTGGTGCTGGGCTAGGTCAAAGTGAGTTAATAAAATCGACCTGGTCTGCGCCAATTGTCGGTGTCGCAACTACCGCACAATTTTCATGGGCTACACTTGAAGGAGTGGGAAATTTAATAGGCGGTCTTGTGCATGGGTTAGTACTACAGCTAAGCCCTAGCAGTTCCGTGCGCCATCAGGCTTCTCAAGAACTTGGTAATGTAGGTGATAGCGTTGCGGGGCCGGTTGGCATTATCGGAATAATATTTCCAGCTGCGGAGAAGGCCGGATTAACACAACTAGTGTTTTTGACGGCAGTGATCTCGCTATCACTAGCGGTGATGAATATATTACCTGTTCCAGCACTTGATGGTGGTAGGTGGACGACGATGGTCTTGTTTAAGCTGTTGAAAAAGAAACTAACGAGAGAGCGCGAAGAAAAGATTCAAACGATAGGGTTCTCGTTTTTAATTGGGCTAATAATATTGGTAACGATCGTAGATGTCGCAAAATTATTTTAAGTCGGTGCTTGACAATAACGTCGCCAAGGGTGACGGCGTTAAGAGGTATGATTGGCGAATGGTGTTTATTTTGTTGGCCTGGGTCACGATATGTTTTTTTACCTCACAAATATTACTGCAATGGGCAGTTGAGGTTTTGCTATTTGTTGGAGTGCCGTTAAACTCTGTAAACACATCAGTTCTAGAGACGGTATTTGCGATAATTATTTACTTGATGACAATAACCTTCGTAATATTTCTTCCATATAAAGTTCGCAAGATACACACAACTAGATCTGAGATTGGCGTTACCAGATTGCCAAAATGGTCAGATATACTCTTAGCGCCAGCCGGACTGGTGATATATTTAATAGCGTCATCATTATTAATCTTATTGGCTACCAAAGTCTTACCGTGGTTTAATGTAAATCAAGTCCAAAGTACAGGGTTCGGGCAGCTCTCTCTACGCTATGAGTATATCCTAGCGTTCCTCACTCTAGTGGTGGTCGCACCGATAGCGGAAGAAATTATTTTTCGTGGTTATTTGTACGGAAAATTAAAAAAATACGTCCCGGCTTGGGTGGCAATTATCGCTACGAGCTTATTGTTCGGTGCGATTCATGGCGCGTGGAATGTATTCTTTGATACTTTTGCTCTTAGCATCGTATTGTGTATACTAAGAGAATTTACCGAAAATATCTGGTCGTCTATTTTGTTGCACATGTTAAAAAACGGAATTGCGTTTTTCATACTCTTTATTTATCCGACGTTATTGACTACACTGGTAAAGTAATATGCGTGTATCTAAATTATTTACAAAAACAAGTAAAAACATTCCAGCCGGAGAAGTTGCTAAAAATGCCCAACTTTTGATAAGAGCAGGGTTCATCAGTAAGGTTATGTCTGGAGTGTATGTATATACGCCACTGGGTCTACGGGTTCTTGAAAAAATAAAGCAAATTGTCAGAGAAGAGATGAACTCCGTAGGTGGTCAGGAATTGGTTATGAGCAGTCTACAGAAAAAAGAAACATGGGAAACTACTGGACGTTGGGATGATAAGGTGGTCGATATGTGGTTCAAGTCTAAGTTGAAAGACGGTACAGATGTTGGATTTGCCTGGTCGCACGAGGAAGCGATCATTGAATTAGTAAAACAATATCTGGTAAGTTACAAAGATTTACCTATTAATGTTTATCAATTTCAAACGAAGTTTCGTAACGAACTTCGGTCAAAAAGCGGAATAATGCGAGGACGAGAGTTTGTCATGAAGGATATGTACTCATGCAGTATAGATGAGCAGCAGCACACCAAGTTTTATAATGACACCATTGATGCCTATAATCGTGTATTTGAGCGTTTAAGCATCAAAGATGATACATATATGACTTTCGCAAGCGGGGGAGCGTTTACGCAGTTTAGCCACGAATTTCAAACGATTTGTGATGCCGGCGAAGACACAATATATCTGCATAGGGGTAAAAATATTGCCATAAATGAGGATGTAATGGATGACGAGAACCTAACCAAATTAGGCATTAAACGTGACGAGCTAGAAATGGTCAAAACTGCTGAGGTTGGAAATATATTTAATTTCGGCACAAAGAAAAGTGAAGATATGAATTTTTCGTTTACAAATAGCGAAGGAAATAGACAGATGGTCTTTTTCGGTTCATACGGAATCGGAATCACGCGTTTAATGGGTGTAATAGTTGAGAAGTTTAGTGACGAAAAAGGATTAGTTTGGCCCGAAAATGTGTCTCCTTTCAAGGTGTACCTTCTAAGTATAGGCGGCGATAGGGCCGTATCTCAAGCTGAAGAGATGTACAAACAGCTAGAATCTATGGGCGTAGATGTATTATATGATGATCGCGACATTCATCCTGGTCAAAAATTTGCCGATAGCGAACTTATGGGTATCCCCTATAGGGTTACCATAAGTGATCGAATGTTGGAAAATAAAGAATATGAGCTAGTTGAGCGAAAAAATGGTCAAAAAAGTGTGTTGACACGCGAGCAACTGCTTGCTAAACTGGGCTAATTGTATAAACTTTTGTATAATATACGCTATATATAGTGTACGAGATGGCTCACAGAACGCTAGCTAATAAAAACAAGGAAAGTAATAATGAAGAAATCGTATATGATTACCAAACAGGGCAAACAAGAACTTGAGGTAGAACTCAAGGTTCTTAAGAGTCATCGCAGTGAAATTGCTGAAAAAATCGCCGAAGCTAGAGACTTCGGCGATCTGAGTGAAAACGCAGAATATGATGTAGCTCGCGAAGAGCAGGGTTTGATAGAGACTAGAATTGCTGAAATTGAAGACATTTTACTGAACGCTAACATTATTAAGGGTGGAAGCAAAACTAAAATCGCTCTTGGCAACAGGGTTGAACTTCGAAACGGTAAAAAAAATTACACTTATACCATTGTCGGACCGGTTGAAGCTGATCCGCTTGAAGGCAGAATAAGCAACGAATCTCCGATTGGATTAGCGATTTTTGGGAAAAAAGTCGGCGACAAGGCTACAATTGAGACCTCAAAGGGTAAAATTGCCTACGAAATCGTTAGTATTGGGTAAGTTATTTTAACTAACAAGCACACAGTTCAAGATTAAGCTATGCTATAATATAGCGAATATGGCGACATTAAAAGATTTTCGAGACGAGCGAATACGAAAATTAAAAGTACTGAAAGATATGGGTATTAATCCGTATCCGGCTGAATCTCATCGAACGCATAATACTGCTGATATAAAGGCGCGATTTGATGAATTAGAGGGTCAGACTGCTACGGTTGATGGTAGGATTATGGGTATTAGAAAGTTTGGGAAACTTGCCTTTATAGTCGTACGTGATTTCAGTGGTCAAATCCAGTTATTTTTGCAATCAGGTATTATAGAAGGTCTCGATGCCAAAAACAGCCAAATTGGAATTTCGGAACTTCCATTATTGGATACTGGTGATTTTATCGAAGCGACTGGAAGGGTGATAAAAAGCAAGACGGGTGAGATATCTATTGAGGTTTTAAAACTTCGCGTTCTAACAAAGGCTATTCGTCCTATGCCAAGTTCGATTGATGGATTTACAAACAAAGAAGAACGATTACGTCGACGGTATATAGATATGAATATAAACCAAAATGTTCGTGATCGATTTGTCAGACGAAGCAGGTTTTGGCAGGCTACGCGCGATTTTCTGAACCAAAATGGGTTTTTGGAGATTAATATTCCAGTTTTAGAGCACACCACCGGCGGTGCAGATGCCAATCCGTTCGTTACGCATATGGATGCATTAGATCAAGATTTTTATCTAAGAATCAGCCAAGAACTACCACTAAAACGCCTATTGGGCGGTGGATTCGAGAAGGTTTATGATTTGGGACCACGTTTTAGGAATGAAAATTATAGCGATGAACACTTGCCAGAACATATAGCCATGGAGTGGTATTGGGCTTATGCTGACTGGAACGACGGCATGAGGTTCATAGAAGACATGTACCGAAACGTTCTAGAGCAAACTTTTGGTAAATTACAGTTTCATATTAACGAAATGGATGTTGATATGAGTAAAGAATGGGAAAAGTGGGACTACGCTACTGTGATAAGAGACCACTATAATATTGATGTTTTCGAAAGTTCGTTGGATGACATAAAAAAAGCATTGGCGGATAACAAGCTTGAGGTCCAACAGACTGAAAGTCGCGCCAGGGGTATCGATAAGCTTTGGAAAAATATTCGTAAAGACGTTGCAGGACCGATTTGGTTGGTTAATACTCCAAAATTTATTAGCCCTCTATCAAAATCAAACCCAAACGAAAGCCAAACAGTACAAAGATTCCAACCGATTATTGCGGGCAGCGAGTTGGGAAATGGTTTTTCTGAACTGAACGATCCAATCGATCAATTGGATCGATTTGTTGAACAACAAAAACTACGTGAAGCTGGTGATGATGAAGCGATGATGTTGGACATTGATTTTGTTGAAATGCTGGAATATGGAATGCCCCCTGCGTGCGGATGGGGTAATAGCGAACGCGTATTTTGGGTATTTGAAGGCGTGACGGCACGTGAGGGCGTTCCTTTTCCTCAGCTTCGTGCCGAAATAGACAATACAACTCGTGAAATTTATCCAGGTTTAAAACTCTCATAAGCGTGTTATTATAGATGTATGATTGAGGTTAAGGGTGTAACAAAAATTTATGGTAAAAAAGACAACGCGTTCAAGGCGCTATCCGATGTTAGTTTTACAATACCGGACGGAGCCAGTGTTGCTATTCTAGGGAAATCAGGTAGCGGCAAATCGACCTTAATGCATGTAATGAGCGGGTTGGATAGACCACAATCCGGTCAGGTGATCATCGATGGAAAAGATATCCTAAAATTAAAAACAAAGGAGGTTGACAAATTTCGCTCTCGGAAAATGAGCTTCATTTTTCAAAGCTTTTTCGTTCAGGCGAACGAAAGTTGTTATAACAACGTTAGTTTACCACTAGAAATCGCAGATGTTTCGGCTTCGAGACGCCGAACTCGAGTTGACGCGTCTCTAAAAGCGGTTGAGCTATTCGACAAGAAAAAGGCGAAAGCTAGGGAATTGTCCGGTGGACAAAAGCAGCGCCTAGCGGTTGCAAGAGCGATCGTGAACAGTCCTAAGATATTATTTGCTGACGAACCGACCGGTAATTTGGACAGCGTAACGGGTGCCGTCATCGAGAACCTGCTATTTAATTATCACAAAAGATTTAATGTGACACTCGTGCTAGTAACACATGATTCTGATTTGTCGGAGAGATGCGATATACAAATCCACATAAAAGATGGCGTAATCGATTCAATTAAGAGGAAGAAACTATGAAGATTCAAAGCATTGTCATTAGGGCTGGACGAAGTCTAAAACAAGCAAAATCAAGGACAGTATTAACTAGTTTAGCTATTGCTGTTGGTGCTTTTACGATTACCCTATCATTAGCCGCAGGAACTGGCGGTCGTGATTATACGGATAAAATTGTTAAATCAAACACAGACGCGCAGGAACTGGTCGTTTCTGTTCAGCCACCTAAAAGTCAACAGGGTCCACAAAAGTATTCTAGCTCAACGGGTGGCGCGGTAATTTCTACGGCACTTGGTTCAACTGAAGTTTTAACTCAAAATGACATTAATCGTATTCAAAAAGTCGCAGATGTAGTATCAGTTACGCCTAACTATAATCCTCAGATTCAATATATTACAAGGCCTGGACAGGATAAGTATGTTGCTTCGATAGGTACATTCAGTCCGAGCGTAACGTTGACGTATGCTGCAGGGTCGGCTAACGGGGGCTTGGCTGACAATGAAATAATTTTGACCGAAGATTACGTCAAAGCTCTTGGGTTCAGTAGCGACCAGGCGGCTATTGGTGGAACCGTTAGTATTGTAGCCGAAAAGCTATCAGCCCCAATATCGGCGCCAGAAAGCCAAACATTTTCTTATAAAGTTAAAGCCGTTAGTAGCACATCTGGCTTAGCGTTTCGCTCACAGAGTTCACTATTGATTTCAGATAATTCAGCAAAGACCCTTTATGACTATATAAATACAGGCACGCGCAATTTTAATCACTTTGAGGTCGTATCGGTCGAAGTGAACAACGCTAATAATGCGCAAACTGTGAAGAATACTTTAACCAGTATGGGCTATCAGGCGCAAACGGCGGCAGACATATTGGGCGCTGTAAATACATTTATTAACGTTTTGCAAGGAATATTACTCGGTTTCGGTGCTCTAGCAATATTAACTTCGATTTTCGGAATAATAAATACCCAATATATCAGCGTGCTTGAAAGGACCCAGCAGATTGGTCTTATGAAGGCGCTAGGTATGAGGCGACGCGATGTAGGTAGACTGTTCAAGCTCGAGGCGGCGTGGATTGGATTTCTCGGTGGTGCCATAGGAAGTGGCCTGGCCTATCTAGTCGGCACATTATCTAATCCGCTGATTAGTAAAGCGCTAAATCTAGGAGATGTTCGCTTGTTAATCTTCAGACCTGTAAGTATAGCCGTGGTGGTGGTGGGTTTGGTCTTGGTTTCGGTTGCTTCCGGCATACTTCCTGCGCGAAAGGCCGCAAAATTAAATCCAATAGATGCACTCAGGACAGAATAAATTCACTAAGACTAACGGGTAGAATTCTGGTACAATAAAGATATGTTAGATATTAGATATATTCGCGAAAACGCCGAAAAGGTTCAACAAAGCAGTAAGGATAAGGGTTACAATATTGACATAGGTAAGCTGCTTTCCATCGACGCCGAGCGTCGAAAACTGTTAACACAAGCTGACGAACTCAGAACAAGGCGCAACGACAACATTACTAAAATTAAAGGCTCAAAGCCGACCCCGGAAATGATCTCTGATGGTAAAAAAATTAAAGACCAAATAGCAGAACTGGAATCTCAAATTAAGAAAACCAGTGATGAATACTTGGCTTTGTTGAATAGTGTGCCGAATGTCATTCTGGAAGATGTACCAAAAGGTGGTGAAAAGGACAGTGTAGAAGTTAGTAGATTTGGCGGACAAACAACTAGCGCGATCGACCACCTAGATTTCGCCCTCACTCGGGATTGGGTTGATTTTGAACGGGGCGCAAAAGTTGCAGGAGCGAAGTTTTACTTTTTGAAGGGTGATTTAGCGTTGCTGGAAAATGCTATTTATCAGTTTGCTTTGGATTTTATGGTTAAAAAGGGATTCACCTTCATGACCGTACCTCATATGGTTTCTTCTAGAGTAATGACAGGAGCTGGATTTGCACCACGTAGCAGTGACCAGAGTGACGAATATGCGATCGAAGGTGAGGATTTATCATTGATTGCTACAGCCGAAATACCGTTAACTGGGTATCACGCTGATGAAATTATCGACGAAGAGAAACTGCCAATCTGTTACGTCGGATATAGCCCATGCTATAGGAAAGAGGCCGGGACATACGGCAAATTTACCCGTGGTTTATTCAGAGTCCATCAGTTTAATAAATTAGAAATGTATGCCTTTACTTTGCCAGAAAAAAGTAATGAAATGCACGAAGCAATTTTGAAAAACGAAGAAGATATCTGGCAGGCGATAGGCGTTCCGTATCGAGTTGTTAAAATAGCGGCCGGCGATTTGGGTGCACCAGCAGCCAAAAAATACGATTTGGAATACTGGTCACCGGTTGACAATATGTATCGAGAACTTACAAGTTGTTCAAACTGCACAGACTTTCAAACCCGCAGTCTCAATATACGCGTCAGGCGCAAAAATGGCGAAGTCGAGGTCCTACACTCCCTCAATGGTACCGTGGTGTCGCTTGCTCGTTCGATTGTCGCAGTTTTAGAAAATTTTCAAGGTGAAGGCGGTGTACTCAACGTGCCCAAGGTGCTACAGCCATATTTAGGCGGTCGCGAAAAACTATAAAAGGAAAAAAGGAGGTAGTATGATTTCACAAATAAAAGTAAGTGGAATAGCTTATGAGGTTGATGATGCTACGCGTAAATATGCGATAAAGCGAATCGGGCGACTAGACAGTTATCTTCCTAGACATGCCCGTAAGACCGCATCGGCTGAAGTGAAATTACAGCAGGTTAACCATGATCATGGTAATAAATACGAAGCAGAAGTGATATTAGGTATTCCTGGGAGTTTAATTACGGCGAAAGATTCGACAAACAATATATTTGCAGCAATAGATATTGTTGAAGCAAAAATTCGTTCACAATTACGAGACTACAAAGATTCCAATATTGCACATATAGGTAAACGTCGATTAATGAGTCGTTTTAAACAGAGCTTCAAACGCGAATTATAAGGATTTCTTCTCTTGTAAAAATACAATTTTATCTCTATAATAAGTTTCAGTATTTCACTTTAGAACTTTATTTCGAAGGAGTAACAGTTTTTTCGCTATGGTAAACAAGAACAAAGTTCTAACAAAGATATTTGGTGATCCGCAAGTTCGTACTCTAAAGGGGCTTCAGAAAAAGGTCGCGGCTATTAATGCTTTGTCTGAAAAATACAAAAACATGACTAAGCCGGAGCTGAAGAAGCAAACCGAGGTTTTGAAAAAACGCTTGCACAAAAAAGGCACGACACTTGATACTATAATGCCGGATGCGTTCGCCTTGGTCCGCGAGGCAAGCGATCGCATACTAGAAATGAGACACTTTGATGTGCAGCTAGTTGGCGGTATGGCTTTGCATGAGGGTAAGGTTGCTGAAATGAAAACTGGCGAGGGTAAGACGCTTGTGGCGGTGCTCGCAGTTTACCTGAATGCCCTAGAAGAAAAGGGTGTACATGTTGTTACCGTAAACGACTACTTAGCGCAACGCGATGCCAGTTGGATGGGTGGAGTCTATCATTTTCTGGGGCTGTCTGTCGGAGTCATAATCAACGAGGCCTCATTTTTGTATGATCCCGACTTTAATAATGAGCATCACGATGACGAAAGGTTGAAGAAATTACGTCCAGTCACTAGAAAAGAAGCTTACGCCGCTGATGTGACATATGGAACGAATAACGAATTCGGATTCGATTATTTACGCGACAATATGGTTAATGAGGTGGACTTACTCCGGCAGCGTGAACTAAACTTTGCAATCGTTGACGAGGTTGACAGTATATTGATTGATGAAGCTCGCACGCCTTTAATTATCAGCGCACCGGCTGCCGAAAATCCCGATAGCTACTACCAGTTCGCAAAGATTGCTGCCAAGCTAGTTCCAGAAGATTATATCATGGACGAAAAGCATCGCACGGTGTCATTGAGTGACGTTGGCACGGAGAAAATTCAAAAAATTTTAGGCATTAAGAATTTGTATAGTCCCGACTATGTACGCTCAGTTTACCACCTAGATCAGTCGCTTCGGGCTCAAACTCTATTCAAACGTGATAAGGATTATGTTGTTACGAATGATGGCGAGGTTATTATTGTTGATGAATTTACCGGCCGTTTGATGCAGGGTAGACGCTACAATGAAGGGCTACACCAGGCGATTGAAGCAAAAGAGGGTGTATCTGTTTTACAGGAAAGTATGACACTGGCGACGATTTCGTTCCAGAACTATTTCCGACTATACAAGAAACTATCTGGTATGACAGGTACTGCTTTCACGGAGGCAGAGGAGTTCCAGCAGATATACAGTCTAGATGTTATTCAGATTCCATCAAACAAGCCGTTGATACGTGAGGATAAGGAGGATTTGATTTTCAAGACTGAAAAGGCCAAACTAAAAGCAGTCGCATCCGCGATAGGCGAATATCATAAGGTTGGTCGTCCTGTTCTAATCGGCTCTGCTTCAATAGCTAAAAATGAGCTAATCGCATCATACTTGGACTCGGCACATATTCCATACGAACTATTAAACGCAAAGAACAACGAACGCGAAGCATCGATTATCGAAAAAGCCGGTGAAAGAGGTTCGATTACGCTAGCGACAAACATTGCAGGTCGTGGAACCGATATTAAACTCGGTAAGGGCATAGTTGAACTCGGCGGCTTGGTCGTAATTGGCTCCGAACGCCATGAGTCGCGCCGAATCGACAATCAACTTCGAGGACGTGGTGGCCGACAAGGTGATCCTGGCGAAACGCAGTTCTACGTATCAACCGAAGATGATTTAATGCGTATTTTCCAGGGTGAAAGAATCGCCGGACTAATGGATAGGCTTGGCGTGGGGGAAGATACCCCAATACAAAACAAAGCGGTTTCGAAAACACTCGAAGCTGCCCAGAAACGGGTTGAAGGGTTTAATTTCGATACTCGTAAAAACGTTGTACAGTACGACAATGTTATTAATCGTCATCGCAGAGTTGTATACACGATGCGTCGAAAGATACTTGAAGGCGACAATATCAAACCGGAGATCGAACGCTTGATAAAGCTTGAGGTTGAAAGACTTACATATGTGCCGGCAAAAAACAATGCCAGTTTTACGGAAGAATTCGAAGCTATTTTCCCTATACCTAATAAAAAAATAAGCAAAATTGGAGAAGAGAAGAAAGATAAAACCAGATTCGATTTAGCCCAAAAAGAAGTAGATAATTTTTACAAGGATAAGGAGTCCGAACTAGGCGTCGACACTATTCGTAAAGTCGAGCGGGAGGTGTATCTACAGGTTCTTGATACATTATGGATGCAGCATCTAGAAAATATGCAGCATTTGCGCGAGGGTATTCATTGGCGGAGTGTTGGTCAGCGTGACCCGTTAGTAGAGTATAGAAGTGAGTCGCAGAAACTATTTGACAGCTTACAGGCGACCCTTCGTGATGAGGTGTTACGGGCTGTTATGCACGTTCGCAGTAACGACGTTATTGCCAGAACACAGGAAGAATACCAAACCGAGCTAACGAGACTAGCGGAAACTGCGGTCGAGCGAGGCGTCAACGAGGTAACGGGTGGCGAAGAAAATCGCGATAGCGATTTCAATGCTAAAAAACCCAACATAACCTCTAATCAGAAAAAGAATATGAATCGTAAGAAAAAGAAGTCAGAGCGCCAAAACCGTAAAAAAAGCCGAAAGTAAACCTTATGGATCATGAAGTTGAAGAGATTAGACTGAAAAATGGGGCTCGCGGTTTATTGATAGATGTTCCAAACGCGACAACTATGAGTATGCAGTTTCAGTTCCGTGCTGGTAACCGCTATGCTAAGTCCAAAGAGATTGAACAGGTTGCTCATATAATGGAGCACATGGCGTTCGGGGCAAACTCAAAGTATAAAACCGAACACGAATTTGAGTTTGAGTTTACGAAGAATGGCGCATATCGCAATGCGTACACGAGTGACCTTTCAATGGTGTACACGGCCGATTGTGCTGATTTTGAATGGGATAGGATACTTGATTTGCAAAAAATTGCGATTTGCCAGCCAAGGTTTAATGAGGCAGAGCTCCACGCAGAAAAGGGTAACGTACGAAGCGAGTTAACTAATTACCTAAACGATCATCAGCGCATTCTAATTCCAAGGGTGCAACAGTTACTTGGAGAGGACGTTTTGACCTATCGTCAATCATTACCAACGATTAGTAATGTTACGCTGGCTGATGTCCGAGAGCATCACCGCAGGACGCATAACACACGAAATATGCGATTTGTAATTGCCGGCAAGCTGGCTGGACGTAAGTCTGAAATAAGGAGACAAATTGAAGACTTTCATTTACCCGAGGGCGAGCGCTTTGAGGTGCCTCGAGACGAGCTCGTAAAGGCAAACCCAAGTATAATACGCCGTAAAGACGCTACAAACCTAACATTCGGCTTATTTATGGCACTAACTCGCGAGCTTGATGACGAAGAGCTAGACGCAATGCACTATCTAAATCACATACTAACAGGAACGATGCATTCACGAATATTCGGTACAGCACGACAAAAGGGGTTGGCGTACGACGTCAGTTCATATATTGATGTTGGTCTTTACTATAGCGGATGGGACATAACGGGACAGGTTAATCACGAAGCGGCAGAAGAGCTCTTTGACATAATTACAAATGAACTTAAAAACGTACTAGACGGTAACATTTCAGATCAAGAAATTGATGCGGCAAAATCATTTGCGTTGGGACGTTATCAGATGGGGGCACAAACCGTTTCTCAAATCAGCAGTTTCTATACTGGTAGATATTTTGCGGATGGTTTTATTAAAGATTATAAAAAAGTTCCAGAAATGATTAAAAAAGTAACAGTAAAACGAATGGTTAACACCGCCAGGAGTTTTATTAGTGAAGACAAGTGGGTTCTCGCAGCTGTCAGTAGTGGAGAAAGGCAAGAGCTCATCGATTTAAATGAAAAAGTAGCAACATTATTCGAAGCGCGTTAAGATATAGACATGAGAATAGCAATCGCAGGTTATGCGCAAGAGGGAGAATCGAACTATCGTTATTGGGCCTCTAATCCTGATAATGACATCACTATAGTAGATGATAGGCGGTCGCTCAGCGAACTCAAACTGCCGAATAGTGCAAAAACAATCTTGGGTAGCGATGCTATGGAAAAGCTACAGGGGTTTGATCTGGTGGTCCGGACGGCCGGGCTATCACCCCATAAGATAAAAACTGATGGCAGAATCTGGTCGGCTACGAACGAGTTTTTCGCAAAATGTCCAGCGCAAATTATTGGCGTAACCGGCTCGAAGGGAAAGGGCACGACAGCAAGCTTGATTTCGAGTATATTAGAGGCGTCAGGAAGAAAAACATGGCTAGTAGGCAATATAGGCAAGCCGGGTCTCGACATTATTAACCAAATCTGTCCGAACGATTTGGTAGTATACGAATTATCGAGTTTTCAGCTTTGGGATTTAGAAAGATCTCCACATATTGCTGTATTGTTATTTATTGAACAAGAGCATCTGGACGTTCATTCTAATATTGAAGAGTATATATTAGCGAAAGCTAATATTACGAAATATCAGAAATCTGACGATATATTGGTTTACAACAAAGCAAACCTGTATTCAAAAAGTATTGCTGAAAAGTCTAATGCTCATCTGTTAGGGTATCCAGACACAGCCTCGGCTCATGTTGAGCGGGGTAGGTTCTATTATGGTGAACAAGAGATTTGTTCAGTAAACTCACTGGGGATTGTTGGAAAATTTAATCACGAAAACGCCTGCGCAGCAATCGATGCCGTTTGGGGTATTACTAGCGACATCAACTCAATAGAGCGTGGGCTTATGTCTTTTAGGGGGTTACCACACAGATTGCAGCTAATTCGCGAGCTTAACGGAGTCCAATATTACGACGACAGCATTGCAACTATACCAGGAGCGGCGATTGCAGCCCTAAGGGCATTCGAAGTTCCTAAGGTTATTATCCTAGGGGGCTCATCTAAAAATTCGAACTTTACCGAACTTGGGGAAGAATTAAGCAAACAAGACGCCAGAGCGATATTAATCGGGGATGAGGCGGAAAGGATTGCAAAATCATGCAGGGCTGTCGGTTTTAATAATTTCGAAATAATTAATTACGTTTCAATGAAGGAAACTGTAGGGCGTGCGAAAATTATTGCGAAACCGGGTAGTGTAGTACTACTAAGCCCAGCCTGTGCGAGTTTTGATCATTTCAAAAATTATAGCGACCGCGGTGAACAGTTCGGCGCCGCAGTTAAAGAATTGTAACAATGAAACCACTTTTAAAACGAATTACAAACTTATCATCGCAAATAGATACCGCTTTTGGGCGTTTAAGTATTAAAGAGAAACAAGAAAACATATCTAAACTCGAAATTGAGCTAGCAAAACCCGAGGCATGGAACAACCCAACGGTCGCACAGGACAAATCAAAACAACTAGCTGTATTAAATTCAATAATCGAGCCATGGGTTGTTTTAAGGGCGCAGGTTAGTGATATAGCTGAGCTGATCGGAATGTGCGACGTTAGTTTAGAAAAAGAGTTTGAGGGTCAGGTCGTAGCGCTCGAAAAAGAATTTGAAACTCGTCAAAAAGATCTATTATTCCAAGGAAAATACGACGACCACGGGGCGATTATCAGACTGAGTGCTGGTGTCGGTGGAACCGATGCGCAAGATTGGACAGAGATGTTGGAAAGAATGTATTTGCGTTGGGCGGAAAAATCTGGCATGCAAACTAACATCATTGAACGTTCAAGTGGCGACGAGGCTGGAGTAAAATCTAGTATTATTGAGGTCTCTGGTCCATTCGCGTATGGAAGATTGCGCAGCGAAAACGGTGTCCACAGACTAGTTCGACTTAGCCCCTTTAATAGTGACAACTTGCGACAGACGAGTTTTGCATTAGTCGAAGTACTTCCTAAGATTGACACGCCAAAAGAAATCCAAATTGACGACAGGGATATTAAAACCGACGTATATCGTGCTGGTGGGCACGGTGGACAATCCGTAAATACCACTGATAGTGCCGTACGTGTGACGCACCTCCCGACGGGGATTGTCGTTGCAATACAAAATGAGCGTTCACAACTACAAAACAAAGAGATGGCTATGAAAATATTACTCTCCAAACTAACCCAGCTACAACTAGATCAGCACGTTTCGAATATCACCGATTTACAGGCTGGAGAATCTGCAAACTGGGGTTCTCAAATTAGAAATTATGTTTTACATCCATATACGCTAGTAAAAGATACGCGCACAAAATACGAGGAGCGTGACGTGCAAAGTGTACTCGATGGGAATGTCGATGGTTTTATTGAAGCATTTTTGAGAAGCGAAAAACTAGATTAGCTTAGGGGGTGGAGGTTACGTCCGCCGTTTTACTTATGGTATAATTGGTCAAAGATGATATTGCTTGATAGGGTGACAAAATCATACGGAAAGGGTTCAAGCCCGGCTCTCGACAGAGTCAGTTTGTTTATTGAGCCGCGCGAATTCGTGATTTTGGTAGGAACCAGTGGAGCGGGTAAATCTACACTGTTTAAACTCCTTACCCGTGAAGAGAAGCCGACTAGTGGAAAAATTGTAGTCGGAGGTATCGACTATGACACACTAAAAGACAGTCACATCCCAATGCTTAGGCGAAAAATCGGTGTTGTTTTTCAAGATTTTAAATTACTACCTCAACGAACAGTTTTTGAAAATATTGCTTTTGCATTGGAAATTGCAGGCATGACCCATCGTGAAATTAAAAGCACCGTTCCTAAAGTTATCGAACTAGTCGGCTTAACCGGTAAGGAGAAACACTTCCCACACCAATTGGCCGGTGGTGAACGCCAAAGAGTCGCAATAGCGCGAGCAGTGGTCAGGCAGCCCAAAATCTTAATCGCAGATGAACCAACAGGCAACCTGGATCCGAGACACAGCTGGGATATTATCAGACTATTAGAAAAGATAAACAAATACGGAACAACGGTTCTACTAACAACACACAACGCTGAAATTGTGAATAAATTAAAACGTCGTGTTATTACTCTAGATCACGGAAAAATTACGGGCGATCAGGCGGTGGGGAGTTACAGGCAATGAGCGCCAAGAAAAAAATTAACCACAAAGCATTGGTCACTAAAAAACAGAATCGTCGTCGGTTACTCACATTTTGGCGTGTCGTGAGATACGGCACAGATAGTTTTATTAGAAATTCTTGGTTATCAGTCGCAGCAACGGCGGTGATGACGATCACACTCCTTATTATTTTTGCGGCATTTGTAACACAGAATATTTTGAATGACACAATTATCGATTTGCAAAACAAAGTCGACATGTCGATCTATTTAAAGACAGACACCACAGATCAGGTCGGCTCAGAACTAAAAGCTGAATTATCACAATTATCCTCTGTTCGTTCAGTGAGTTATTGTAGTGCTGATTGCGCCAGAGCGCAGTTTGCCAACGACAATAGCAGCGACGCCAGTGTTCTATCTGCGATAAGCGAGGCAACGAACGAAAATCCTGCAACACTTCGGGTTGTTGTGAAAGACATTAATAACACCTCGCAATTAGAAAATTTTGTTGCTAACGATAAATTAGTCAAGGCAAATCTAAGCACTGACTATAAGCCGTCGTTTGCTGGTGAACAGCGGGAAACGATCAAGTCAATTGGCCGGGCTGTTAATTTTGCGCAGGTGGTAGGCTTAGGGGCTGGGTTGTTATTTGTAGTTATATCCTCGTTGATTATCTTCAATACCATACGAATGGCAATTTTTAATAGACGCGAAGAAATTCAAATGATGAAGTTAATTGGTGCTGATCAGTCGTTCATCCGTGGACCGTTTTTGGTCGAGGCGATTATTTATGGCGTTATTGCCGCTTTAATTTCTACGGGCATTGGTGTTTGGATATTGTTTGAGGTATCAGGTACTCTGACTAGCTACCAGATATCCGTCCACCCAACGATAAGGCTTTTGACCGTATATTCGCCGCTCGTAATTTTGGGAATGATATTAATAGGGGCGATAATCGGTATTATTTCGTCGCTGCTGGCCACGCGCCGTTATCTGAAAATTTAATGTCTGTCAGGTTGACTTATTCGTAAAGCTTATGGTATTATTGTGCAAGTTATGAAACTGCGTTCCACCACACCAGCTTCCATCCCTTTTCTCACCAGATTAATGCTTGTTGTTGTAAGTTTATTGGTTGTTATTGCGGTTCCAGCGCAGATTGCACAAAAAGCATTTGCGGATCAATTCGATGATCAGATTAACGCCTTACAACAAGAAATTAACGACGATAATGCACAAGCGGCTAAGCTGGATACGCAAGCGCAAACCCTTCAAGCTGCCGTTACTCAACTTCAAGACCAGGCATCGGCTATCCAGGCTCAAATTAATCTGAGCCAAGCAAAATATGACCAATTGGTTCAACGAATTGCTGATACAGAAAAGCAAATACAAGACAGCCAAAACGCTCTTGGGGTAACTATTGCAAACATGTATGTTGACGACAAAATTACACCAATCGAAATGTTAGCTAGTAGCAAAACTATCAGTGACTATTTAGACAAGGAAGAATACCAAGCTTCAATTAGTAACCAACTAACTTCGACCATAAGTAAAATTAAAGACCTAAAAACCCAGCTTGAAAAACAACAAGCTTCCGTACAAGTAGTTCTTAACGAACAACAAGCACAGAAAGCTAGTTTGGTTGCAAAACAAAACCAACAACAAGCCCTGCTCAGTCAAACCCAGGGACAGGAATCTGCCTATGAGCAATTAGTTGCAACGAAAAACCAACAGGTTGCGGCCGTTGCCGCCCAGCAGCGTGCATATTACCAAAGCCTTGTTAGCAGTGGTAGCGGCGTTGATTCGGGTGTCTATGGTAGCTTCCAGTACTCAAACTGGAGCGGAAATCAGGGCTGTGGCGGCGGATATCCGTATTGTGGACCAATGGATTCGGGAATTGACCAATGGGGACTATATAACCGCGAATGTGTCAGCTATGCTGCTTGGGCAATATATTACAGATTTGATAGATATGTAGGGAATTTCAGTGGTCAGGGAGATGCTTATCAGTGGCCATACAGCGCACCGGCCTACAGTGGAGCAACGAGAGTTTACGATCCCGAGCCTGGCGATGCGGTTGTGCTACCGCAATCTGGTGGTTTTGCGCCGATGGGACACCTTATGGTTGTTGAGTCTGTGAGCGGCAACACGATACACGTCAGTCAATATAATTTCTATGGTACAGGCGAGTACAGCACAATGGATATACAAAACTCTGGAATAATACTGTTACGCTTCCCACCAAGATAATCGATGTAATTTAAGAATATTAACACAACATTAAAGCCATATGCGGTATACTTGTATGTGATATAAAAAAATTTGTTGAAAAATAGGGGATTTAATGGTTCAAAATGAGAAAAAGACGGTTAGTCGTGTTCCAAATCGGCGACATCTAAAAAGCAAGTTTCCAATTAAGGTTTGGCCGGGGGTATGGTTTATTTTGATTGCCTTGGCGGCAGCAGTAGGGTATATGGCTGGAGTTTATCATTATCAAATAGAAGCGGCCATCGGGCCAGTGTTTGGGTATAGGTCGCATTCTGGAACGTTAGATCTATCATCGCTGCAACAGACCTATAACGAACTAGCTGCCAATTTTGATGGTAAGCTCAACACAGCTACGCTCATACAGGGGGCTAATAGCGGCCTTGTTGCAGCCGCGGGCGATACGTATACCGTTTATATGTCTCCACAAGAGACGACTGATTACAACAATAGCCTATCGGGTGATATCGGCGGTGGAATCGGCGCGGAAATTGGCCTAAAAAACAATCAGATTACGATTTTACAGCCACTTCCGAACAATCCCGCCATTAATGCAGGTCTTCTAGCGGGGGATGTGATTTTGAAGGTCAATGGTCAATCCACGAGCGGATGGACAGTTGACAAGGCTGTAGATTTGGTCAGGGGGGGTGTCGGTACGACCGTTAATCTTACGATTATGCGTGGAGACGCAGTTAAAGACTATACGATTACGAGGGAAACCATAAACGACCCCAGCGTAGAAAGTAGCGTTTCCGGTGGGGTCGGGACGATAACTATCTCCAGATTCGATAATCAAACGGGTGATTTGGCCAAATTGGCTGCTCAGAGTTTCAAGAAACAAGGAGTTAAGGCGGTTATTTTGGACTTACGCAACAATGGGGGCGGGTTTGTAAGCGCTGCTACTGATGTTGCTGGATTATGGCTTGATAATAAAATAGTTGTTACGGAGCGTGATGGTTCAATCATAAGACAGACTCTGAAAACAGGTAACGACACGGTCTTACAGGGTATTCCGACGGTTGTCTTAGTTAACGGTGAAACCGCCAGTGCTAGTGAGATTGTCTCCGGTGCGTTGCAAGATTATCATGTAGCAAAATTGGTCGGCGAGAGGACCTTCGGCAAAGGAAGTGTTCAAGAGCTGATACCTCTTGGTGGAGGGGCGCAACTGAAAGTAACAATAGCTAAGTGGTATACTCCGAATGGTATTAATATTTCGGAACAAGGTATAAAACCCGATGTGACAGTGGCCTTGACTCAGAGTAACGTGGACAGTGGAGCCGACCCACAACTCGCAGCGGCAATGAAATTACTAGGGTATTAACGCTTGTGTTTTTGTGTGGGGTTGTAGTAATATGGTGTTAACATGGAACCAAAGAAAAAAATTCTTCTAGTCGAAGACGATGCAGCCCTATCCGGAGTCTATAAATCTCGCCTAACGATGGAAGGCTTCGATATTCGCGAGGTCAATAACGGCGAACAGGCTTTGTCTGCAGCCCTTGACTTCAAGCCGGATTTGATTTTGCTGGACGCTATGATGCCAAAAATCAGCGGCTTCGATGTCTTAGATATTTTGCGAAACACTCCAGAGACAAAAGATATTCGTATCATTATGTTAACAGCACTATCACAACCGAAAGACAAAGAACGCGCCGAATCGCTAGGAGTTGATGATTATCTGGTAAAATCGCAAGTTGTTATTGGTGACGTTGTTGAACGCGTCAAATATCACTTAGGGATGGTCAAGCCAGCGGAACCTGCCGAAGAGAGGTTATAGGATGGATACTGACGGATAAATTAGAACTAATCAAATAGAGCGCAGTTGGCGCTCTATTTTTTACAATAAAGAAAGTCCTACTTAACGGTTACCTGAGTACGCGGAACGGTTTTACCAGTAAATTTACTTTTTTTGATTTTATTAAAACTGACAATACCATCAACTGCAGCATGAATAGTGTAGTTGCTACTAATGAATGTGCCTGGACCGGAAATTTTTGTCGATCCGGTTTGTCGAACTAAAACCTCGCCCGTACGGACTCTTTGGCCACCAAAACGTTTAACACCAAGTCTTTGACCGGCATTGTTATGGATATTTTTGGACGTTCCGCCCGCTTTGACGTGTGACATTAAATAACTCCTAAAGTTTATATCAAAATCTAACCAATTGTATCAAGAATATGGGGTAGAGTCAAGTGTCAGCCTGCTTGGTGCCTTCAGGTGAAAAATAATGGACTAATGGGCTAATATGTTACGTTTTCTTTAAAACTAACAGCTCACGAGCAACTACTTGATCAGCGCGATAATACAATAAATCGTTCTGAGAAACGTTTGCAAATTCGTGGGGTATATATCCAAGCCCAGCGATTGTCGAGATTAAACGTAGGTGAGTGAAGCTACCGTCATCATTTCGCCACGCTGGGACAGCTATGCAAACCGGCGTACCAGGCTCTATTTGGCTATACAGGTTTTTCAAAAATTCAGTAATGATGTGGTCGCAGTTTCGTTTGACCTCTTCAAGCTTAGGGGGTGATGGAGCGGCGCTGAACGGTTGTCCCAAGTATGTTTCACTGACAACGGCGTCAATCGGTTGTTGCCATTTAGTGCTAGTGGCATCTCCTTCGTGTAGTTGACGGTCGAACTTTATGTGATGGCTATCAACTAACCAATCTAGGTTATCGCGACTATAGCGAACCATCTTTTCGGACAAATCTGTTCCGTAAACCGAACACCTCATCAGTGCCGCTTCCTGTAAGATGACACCCGTACCACAAAATGGGTCGAGAATCCTCATCCTATTTTCTACAGTAGTAGGGCCTTTAGTCTTTACTTGCCCAATGGCCATATTAATCATGATTTGCGCTAGTTTAGGTGGTAACATACCTACGAACGAATCGCGCATCGGTCGTATTTGGTCGCGATTTGCATAGGCAGTGATATTTTGCGAACCCGTACTTTCAGCTAATATTACTTTCTTGTCATTCGTACGGACTATTAGTAGTTCAACTTTGTTTGGAGATAATCCAAGTTTGTTGTGATGACTAATTGCTGAGCTTAAGTCGGATTTGGGGTTAGGTATTAAACGAAGGCTAACACCTGATTTTTTGAGCTTTTGTTTTAAAATTATACCAGTTTTTTGAACCTCACGAGGACCAACCTCGAACCCATAAACGCTTATACCAAGAGTAATTTTACCGTTAAACGTAGACCATTTGGTTAAATAATATTGAACAACTTTTTGATTCACTTGATGCCAATTAGCTTTTGACAATTCGGCGATTATTATGCCTGCCTTAGTGACGCCACCGAGTTTTTGAATATCGAAACTAACACTGTCAACGCTAACCGCGTTGGCAGAAATAATCTTAATAACGCGTCCACCAAAAACACTCTCTAACTCGGCTATGCCAAGTGCGGGTTGTCGTCCCAGTATTGCTATATGCATAAAGACCATTATACGTCGTATGTGGGTTTTCGGTGATATAATTGGGTCTAAGTTATGAAATTTCGTGCTTGGTTAAACATAATTACGATTACTCTGTTGGTATTAGTGATTTTTTTCAGTTGGAAGCAGATATCGCAGGCCTGGGCTTTGCTAGGTACGGTTAATATATGGATTTTTATTTTGATGGTGCCCGCACAGTTATGTAGTTATTTTGCTGTTGGTGAAGTGATGTTTTCTTATCTAAGGGCAAAAGGCGAATTGGATAACATGACTAGATGGGGTATGACTCGTGTCGCATTAGAGCTAAATTTTGTAAATCACATAATCCCTGTTTCGGGTTTAGCGGGTTTTTCATACTTGGGCGTGGTTTTAAAAACCCACGGAGTGAGCGTTGGAAGGGCGACTATGGCACAGTTGATACGGTATGCAACAATGTTCATTGTTTTTGTGTTGATGATATTAACATCGGTTGTTGTTTTAACGTTCGATCAACAAGTCAGTAGGACGATTGTCATTATTAGCGCGGCCTTTGTAATAGCTACCATTGTTTCGTCTATTGTGGTAGTTTACTCTATTAGTGATCGTAGGAGACTGGTTAAATTTTCAAACTGGTTCACAAAAACAGTTAATAAAATCGTATATAGACTTACCTTTGGCAAGGAAAAGCATTTATTGAGCCTAGAGAAAGTTGAAACGTTTTTTACGGATATTCACCAGGATTACACTGAGATTTTAAGTGATAAAAAAATATTAATTAGGCCAGTTTTATGGTCCCTATGTAGCAATATATTTGACGTAAGTTTGATATTCATCGCATTCTTATCGTTAGGCTTTTTTGTTAACCCGGCAACTTTGATAATAGCCTGTGGAATATCATCATTTACGGCGATATTTGCTGCGACACCGGGCGGGTCTGGAGTATACGAGGCTATAATGATCGCTTTTCTGGCATCTGCCGGTGTAAGCCCGGATGTGGCTATTGCAGGGACACTGCTAGCGCGAGCAACTGTTTTGTCTGGCACTATAATTTTCGGATTCATATTTTATCAACTAACAATTCATAAGTATGGAAAAATTGATAGAAATACAGCCAGTCTATAGCGTCAGCGACTTTATTGCTGTGCTAAATCAGACACTTGAGTATGCCTATCCAAGTGTCGAGATTGAGGGTGAAATTGCTTCATTTAAGGTAAACCAGGAAAAGTACATCTTTTTCGACATAAAGGACGGAGATGGTAGTATCAACTGTTTCATGACCGTCTGGCAGCTTCGAGTGCCGATTGAGAATGGAATGAAGGTTATTATTTCTGCCGTTCCGAAGTTGACTAAGTGGGGGAAGTTCAGTCTGACCGTTAAATCGGTAAGGCCAAAGGGCGAAGGAGCTTTGAAAAAAAGCTTCGAATTATTAAAGCGAAAACTTGATGAGGAGGGATTGTTTGCACTCGAAAGAAAGCGTCGACTGCCAGAATTACCACAACACATAGCGATAATTAGTAGCACAGCAGCGGCTGGTTACGCTGATTTTATTAAAATTCTTAATGATAGGTGGGGCGGGCTTCGAATGGATGTTGCTAATGTTCAAGTTCAAGGTCGGGGCTCGGCGGATCAGATAATCCGTGCCATTGAATATTTTTGTCAACAAGAGGATTTGCCGGAAGTCTTGGTTATAGTTCGTGGTGGAGGCAGTGCTGACGATTTGGCGACGTACAACGATGAACCATTGATCCGTGCAATATCGGCAAGTAGAATCCCTACAGTAGTGGGGGTGGGACACGAAACCGACCAAAGTCTGGCGGATTTGGTTGCTGATGTTCGAGCGGCAACACCCAGTAACGCTGCTCAAATACTAGTACCCGACAA